>JBDTMQ010000246.1:0-6129 GCA_039934155.1 Acidobacteriota bacterium
GTCTAAGACCTCTTGATCACGCACAAGGGCAACATTCGTGCCCGGCTTAAAACATATCCTGGCAGAGGTCGGAATCTCTATTATTAAAAGAGTTTTCTTGCAGCTTGCTCGTCAGCGTCGGTGAATTCCGAGTGTAAAAGTGCGAAATATTACACAGACGATAGCATCGCCAACCACGGCTTGATGTGACGGGCATCACAGTCTCGGCGTTCCAAGACCTTTATAATGTGCGATGTAATTCGCACTCAATGCGTTACCGACCAAAGAGACGGATAAGGATCTCCCTCGCCAGAGGCGGGATGCTTTTGTGCGCGTTGCTATTCGTTTTTGGCGACCTGTTCCAAAACGGCCCGCCGGCACAGGCACAAGTAAGACGACCTGCAGCGGCGGCGGGAGCCCCACGCTACACTCAATTTCCTCACGACCTTAAGGCACATCGGCTTGACTGTATTTCATGCCATAAATTTCCGTCCTCGAACTGGGCCAAGGTTCGGCCCGAAGCGGACGCGTTCCCCGATGTGACCGAATATCCGGTTCACGACTCATGTATCGACTGTCACAAGCGCCAGTTCTTTAAGGGTATTCGTCCGCCCATCTGCACGATCTGCCATCTCAACCCGTCGCCGCGGGGCGGGCCGCGTCACCCGTTTCCTAATCCGCGCGAGCTGTTCGATCGGTCTCCTAAAGGAAAAACAGCAAAGTCCGATTTTTCGATCAGATTTCCTCATGCAACGCATATCGAGATCGTTTCGGGAATAGGGGCACGGTCGAATTTTCGGCTGGCACGTTTTACCGGCAGCCGCAAAGCGGCCGAGGAAAGCTGTGCGGTCTGCCATCACACCGTCGATCCTCAGGGCGACGGCGATGAAGAATATTCCTCAAAACCGCCGACTGAGAACGGCGACGCATTTTGGCTGAAGAAGGGAACGTTCAAAAGCGTTCCGACAGGACACACGACGTGTTTCACGTGTCACTCGACCGATACGGGGATCGCGCCCGCACAACAGGATTGCGCGGCCTGCCACTCGACAAAACAGACCGCACCCGCGGCGGATTTTGACGTTAAAGCAGCCGGGAGGATGAACGTTACGAAGAAGACGACGCTTGACCTGTGGTCGCGGAGGGTCTCAGCCGGAACATTCCGTCACGAATGGTTTAGTCATACCGAACTGTCATGCGCGACCTGCCACGATGTGACAAAAATGAACACGCTGGAGGCGGCGACCCGAAAGGTACCTGTCAGCGCCTGTGCCGCATGTCACGCGACCGCCTCGCTTGATGACGGTGGAGCATTGAATTACGAAGTCGCCGAACGCAAGAGAAGTGCTGCTTTTCAGTGCGCGAAATGTCACGTTGTGTTCGGGAAACAGCCGATCCCGCGATCGCATTTGGACGCTATTATTGCTGCCGGAGGTAAGCCGTGACCTGTCGTCCATCCTACAGATCAGTAGCGCGGCGAGGGCGAATTGCGTTGTTGGGCGCTTCTATTTCTGCGGCTGCACTTATCGTGATCTGGAGTTTTTCCGATGTCCGGACCTACTCAGCCGGACTGCCCGAAATTCAGACGAATGCGATTCAGGATTTTTCGAAATTCCGGCACAGCTCCTCACAGCATACGCGGATGCCGTGCCTTGTCTGTCACGTGAGAAACGATAACCGGACGCGGATCTCGTATCCCGGCCATATCCCGTGCGCGTCCTGTCATCAACAACAATTCGCTGATAACAAGAGTCCGATATGCACGATCTGCCATACGCCGACCGGTGTGAAGGCGTTCCCCGGATTACGAAGTTTCCGGACAGTATTCGATCATGGAAAACACCTCCGGCAAACGAGCTGCAGCACCTGTCACACACCGTCACTTCGCGGTGCGTCACTTTCCGTGCCGGCTGGACAACGGGGACATGCAACCTGTTTTCAATGTCATGGGCCTCAGGCTGTCGCCGGCGGCCGTCAGATCAGTTCGTGCTCGGTCTGTCACAAGGCAGGGCGGCTGGATCGCTTTTCTGTAAATTCGCGTGCCTACGCCGTAAATTTCAGCCATTCAGAACATGCGGCAAAACGCCTCGCGTGCACAGGATGCCATAAGGTGCGCCCTGGCGGCATCAGCGCGCCCCTTGTGTCAATGCACTTTGCCCCGGTACACACGCCAAGCTGTGGTGCTTGCCACGACAACAAACGGGCATTTGGCGGCCGGAATTTCACCAAATGCAGACGCTGTCACGAAGGCGGCAATTTTAAATTTTGAATGGTGTGGGTTTTTACGCGCTCCGATGTAGATTTTCTCGTTCCGACGGATGCGAAACGGCCGGTTATATCGACGGAACAATGGTATTTCGGGCTTTTCATGTGAATAGGAACGGGGCACGGGCATTGCACTCCGATCTGCTGAAGGCCGGTCGAGAAACGAACGGCCATTTATCGGAGTAATTATGAATATCAAGATCATCAAACTTACGAGCGTCGCCGCGATGGCCGTCGGAACCGTCTGGATCACACTTGCCGGCGGGACGCCTGCTTTGACGACTGTCGCCCAGGCCGACGACGTGGCCGCTGTCTATAAAACAAAATGCGCGTTGTGCCATACGCCCAAGGCCGACAAATTCTATGATCCGGCAAAGACCGAGGATGAACATGTTCAGATCGTTCTGAAAGGTAAAAAAGGCGAGAAGCCGCCCTATATGCCGGGTTTTGGCGAAAAAGGAATGAAGGAGGAAGAGGCGAAAGCACTTGTCCAATATATGCAGTCGCTGAGACAGCCTAAATAGCTGCCGACGCTGGACTCAGGTCGGCATTTCGCCGATGGCTGTGAAAGCTTTTCGCAAAGCGAAAGGGTTTCAGGGCCGCGGTTAGCTTTCGTTTTCTGACCCAAGGGTTTTCGAATATCAGATCTCAGGAGAGACCACTCATGGACAACGAAGCCATGCCGACAGTTGAGCCGGTAAGCACAGAACCTTCCCCGCCTATATCGGGCGGCCTTCTGCGAAACTATATAAGTTTTATCGGCATGGCGATCGCCACCGCGGCCTTGACCAGTATCGGGTTGCTGGTACTGATCGAGTTGTCGTCGGGTGCTGATAATCCATACACGGTCCTTGTAACGTATATCCTGCTTCCGTCCATCCTTATATTCGGTTTGGCCGTTCTAGCTCTTGGCGCTCTGCTCGAACGACGACGCCGTCTAAAAAATCCCGACGCGGGTATTCCTACGTTTCCGGTCCTTGATCTTAACAACCCCGCCCGCCGGCGCTCATTCCTGGTTTTTCTCGGTCTTGCGTTTACCTTTCTATTTATCAGCGCCTTTGGCAGCTACAGGGCTTTCGAATACACCGAGTCCGTGGCATTTTGCGGTCAGCAGTGCCATGCCGTTATGAAGCCCGAATTCGTTGCCTATAACGCCTCGCCGCACGCGCGGGTCAAATGTATCGAATGTCACGTAGGCGGCGGCGCCGAATGGTACGTACGTTCAAAACTGAACGGCATGCACCAGCTCTACGCGGTCACTTTTAACACATTCAAACGGCCGATCGAAACTCCGCTTCACAACATGCGGCCGGCCGACGATACGTGCGCGAAATGCCACTGGCCCGAAAAATTTATCGGCGATCAGATGCGCGTTTTTAATCACTATGGCTATGACGAAAAGAACTCGCTGAATCAAACGCGGCTGCTGGTCAAGACCGGCGGCGGCAGCCCGAATCTCGGCGAGGTCGGCGGCATCCATTGGCACATGAACGTGGGTAACGAGATCACCTATGCCGCGTCTGATGAAAAGCGGCAGGACATCCCGTGGGTCCGGCTCAAGGACCGGAACGGAAATATCACCGAATATTTTTCGAAAGAAAAAACGGTCAGTGCGGCCGACGTCGAATCGATGGCAAAACGTCGAATGGATTGTATCGACTGTCATAATCGGCCTACACATATTTATCTGTCGCCGAATCAGGCGCTCGATCGATCGCTGTCAGCCGGTCGGATCGACATTGCTCTGCCGTTCATAAAGGCAAAGGCGGTCGAGGCCCTTTCGGCGCCGTATGAGACCAACGAACAAGCTGTCGCGGCGATACGATCGACCCTGGACGAATATTACCGAACGAATTACAGCGACATTTATTCCACGCAGAACGGATCGGTCACAGCGGCGATCGCTGAGGTTCAACAGATCTATCAGACATACTTTTTCCCAGAGATGCGCACCGATTGGAAGTCGCACATAAACAATATCGGCCACTACAACGCTCAGGGGTGCTTTCGGTGTCATGACGGCCAACACGTGAGCAAAGAAGGCAGGGTAATTCGAAACGACTGCAACATCTGCCATACGACCGTCGACCAGACATTTGCGGGAAAGACCATCCGTCCTGAGGACGGAATGTTCCAGCATCCCGTCGCACTCGGCGACCGGAATACGTTCCAGTGCGCGGTTTGTCACAAGGGTGATCAGGCCTTCAAGCACCCGCTCAACCTTGGTGATATCTCAAGATTTCAGTGCTCGGAATGTCACTCCGGCACGTATGAAAAAGTAAAATTTTGAACCGGGAAACACCTCGTTCTGAGCGTTTCCCGGTCCATCAAAATACTTCTATATTGTGGTATCTATCTGTCGGTGCCTTTGCCGAAATAGATTTTCAGCGAAGTGTAAGGCAGATGTGCATTGTAGTTCTGTGCAATGAAGGGCAGCGGAACGAATGACAGCACTACCGGCCTTTCCTTATAGTCGTAATACTGATAGCCGACGATCCAGTCGATGTTGTGATGGATCCTGAAAGCGAGGCGGACCTCAGGGGTCTGATACCGCATCGGGAATGAAGTGATGATGTCTTGGGGCCGGGTGATCGTTTTGTCGCCCTGTCCTTTATCGTCATCGATACGATAGCTCACTAAAGCCGACATCCACTTTGTCGGACGCGCGCTTACATCAAAGTGGAAATAGCTGTCGCGGATGTAGAATTCGCTCACACCCTGTAAAAAACGGTTAGAGGTAAATAACGGCGTGCCCACCGGTACGATCACGTCCGCCTTGCTGTCCAGATGGCTGAACGTGTAGCCGGCGCCCAGGGTCACCTTATCGCTGGCCTCCCAATCAACGCTGGCCGAGAATGTTCGGCTTCGCTGAAACGCGACCGATTCGAACGGCGGCACAACGATCGTACTCGAACCCGACCCCGTCGACGCGTTTATCGTCCGGCCGGGACTGTCATTGTTCTTGATCATCGCCGAAAGATTAAAGTGAAAGCGATCGACATTGGCGATGCTGCGAACACGGAAATTGACGAAGTCGTTATTCGCGAGCCTCGTAAAAACGTTGTCTGACTGGCCACGTTCGGCATCGGCAAAGATCGACCAGTTCTTCGTCGGCTTGATCCTTGTCCCGAGAATTATCGAATGAGTGTTGTTCTCGAGCTCTTCTGTCCCGCTCGACGTCGGAACGCCCGATATGAGATTTCTGTCAAATCCGTCGACAGCCACACGGCGATGGGTGAAGCGGTATCCAATGTTGAAAGCCAACCGGTTGTTTACCTGATAGTCGGCTTCGATCGTGTCGCTGATCCGTCGGTACGCTGTCGTTCTATATGCCAGCGACCGCGTTGTCGTGTCGTTGACATTGCCGCCGGTGCTCGTCGTTTGCTGGAGAAGCTCAAACAAAGTATTACCGCCGCCAATATTGAACTGGTCAAATGTAAGGGTATTCGACAGGCGAAGATTCTTGCCGATCAAATATGTGAAACCGAGATCAGCCCGGGTCTGCGGCCGCTTAATTTCACCCGTTACGGCGATCTGATCCAATGTAACGATGTTATTCGGCGTGCCGGAATTACGGCCGCGGATAATGTCATTCTGGTCAAATCTCGATGTGCTTTCGGCGTAGATCACGCGACCGGTCAGATCGAACCGCTGTGCTATGGTCCGGTGAAAATAGAATTGTGCGAAATTCGTATTTCCGGTCGTCGGATAGATCCGGGACAGGTTATTGATGGATGCAGTATTTGCCGCGGTCTGATTGCCGGGGTTAAAGCTGTCCACAAAAAGCGATGTGCGGTCACGGAAGATCCGGTGACCGAAATTCAGACCGACGTCAAATCCCAGCAGCCGTCCCTCAACTCCGGCCCGGAAGTCGTCGGAGCGCGT
>JBDTMQ010000247.1:0-2503 GCA_039934155.1 Acidobacteriota bacterium
CGGACTTCGATCGTCCGTCCGCTCTGCGTTCTCAGCTGCATCGGTTCGCCGGCTTCCGAAACGACCGACTCGCGGTTGATGCTCAGCTTATCGCCGTCAGCTAGAATTAATTCGAGCCCGTTTACATATTCACGCGTCGCGCCGTATTTAAAGCTTCGCGAGCCTGATGCATTAGTTGCGACCGTACCGCCGATCTGGCAGCTCCATTCGGTCGGGTCGGGCGGATAAAAAAGCCCTTCGGCCTCGACAGCTTTCTGAAGATCGCCAAGTATCACGCCCGGCTCGACGACCGCCGTCATCGCCTCGCGGTCGATCGAAAGTATTTTATTCAGCCGCTCAAGCGACATTACGATCCCCCCGAAAGGTATCGCGCCGCCGACCGTCCCGGTACGCGCCCCCGAGACCGTGACTGGCGTTCCCGACGCACTCGCCTCGCGCAGCACTTCAGCGATCTCGTGCGCACTCTCGGGAATTACAAGACTCTCGGCAAACCCGCCCGACATATTACTGGCGTCGGTCAGATAGTTGCGAAGGTCGTCGGGCTGTGTCTTGGTTTGCACACCAAGACTTTATCGAAAAAAGGTCTGGAACGCGACCTTTAACATGACGAATTGATACGGATTGATACGGATTGACAGTGATAGCATCGAGTGCTATCATTCGTTGATGAACAAGCATCAGCGATCCACGCTTGAAGCCGCCTTCGTGAGACCGACCAAGGCAACGATCAAGTTCGCTGATATTGAAAAATTATTGACCGCCCTTGGTGCTGAGGTTATCGAAGGTGCTGGTTCCCGTGTCGCGTTCAGGATGACGAATGGCAGAAAGTGGGAAACCCACCGTCCGCATCCTGGAAAAGAGGCGAAGAAGTATCAGGTCGAAAACGTGCGTGGTTTTTTGGAAGAACAAAGAGTAAAGCCATGAATAACAAGATGGAATATAAGGGATTTTCAGCAAAGATCGAATATTCACAAGAAGATGAGGTCTTTATTGGACACGTGCTTGGCATCGAAGACGTCATCGACTTTGAGGGAACGACCGTTGCCGAATTAAAAAAAGATTTTAAGAACGCGATCGACCTGCATATAAAGATCTGTGAGAGGGAAGGCAAACAAATGACAAAGTACTCCGGAAAATTGCTCTTTCGATTTAGCAATGACCTCCATGCGCGTATCGCTGCAACAGCTGCACGCACCGGAAAAAGCATAAATGAATTTGGAAAAGAGGTTTTCGAGGTGGCTACCAATCCAAAAAAGATCGGGTGATGGACTGATCAGGGTTGACCTGCTCGATCCGCGTTCAAATGTGATTCAAAATTTCGCCTTAATCCTAACCAACGGGCTCCGATCCGCCCGATCCGCGTACTAGGACCGTTACTGATACTGCAGTTCCCTTTCTCTCAAATATTTCAAACGGTCTCTTATTTCCGCGGCCTGTTCGAATTTCATCTCTTTTGCCGCGTGACGCATATCGGCCTCTAGCTGCATTAGAGTTTCCTTTAACTGCTTTGGCGAATATTCCTCAAATTTGTCCATATCTAGCGGCACTTTGAAATAATCCGCTTCATAGGCCGTCACCAGCGTTGATTCGATCGATTTTACGATCGTCGTCGGCGTGATGCCATGTTCACGATTATATTCTTCCTGAATACCGCGCCGGCGTGCGGTCTCGTCGATGGCATACTGCATCGACTTCGTTATCTTGTCGGCATATAGGATAGCCTTGCCGCCGGCGTTGCGTGCGGCACGGCCGATCGTCTGTATCAGCGACCGCTCAGAACGCAAAAAGCCTTCTTTATCGGCGTCGAGGATCGCTACCAGCGAGACCTCAGGCAGATCGAGCCCCTCGCGAAGCAGGTTGATACCGACCAGCACGTCAAATTCGCCTCGCCTCAGATCGCGGAGCACCTTGATCCGCTCAAGCGTGTGAATATCACTGTGCAGATAATTCACCTTCACGCCGACTTCGGAAAAATACTCGCTTAGATTCTCGGCCATCCGCTTTGTCAATGTCGTCACCAGCACGCGTTCGTTCCGCTCGGCCCGCTTGCGGCATTCTTCCAACAGGTCGTCGATCTGGCCCTTGACCGGTCGCACCTCTACGACCGGGTCGAGCAATCCCGTTGGCCTGATTATCTGTTCGATCACTTCGCCCTCGGTGCGTTTCAATTCGTACGGCCCGGGCGTTGCCGAGACATATATTGTTTGGCCGACACGCGCTTCGAATTCCTCAAAGTTCAGCGGCCTGTTATCTTTTGCACTCGGCAGCCTAAAGCCGTACTCGACCAGCGTTCCCTTTCGCGACTGATCGCCCTTGAACATCGCGCCCAACTGCGGCACCGTCTGATGCGATTCGTCGATGACCATCAGCGCGTCTTTCTGCAAATAGTCGAGCAGTGTCGGCGGCGGCGCGCCGGGCGGCTTGCCGGTCAAGTGGCGTGAATAGTTCTCGATGCCGCGACAAAATCCAATTTCTTTGATCATCTCGAGATCGTACATCGTCC
>JBDTMQ010000248.1:0-3391 GCA_039934155.1 Acidobacteriota bacterium
GATACACACGTTACGACGATCATTTCGGCCGCGATCCTTTATATGTACGGCACCGGTCCGATCCGCGGATTTGCTGTAACGCTGGTCTTGGGACTGTTGGTCAACCTGTTCTCAGCCGTGTTCGTTTCGCGAACGATCTTTAACTGGCTCCTCGAAAGGAATCCGGATATGAAGAAACTGAGTATTTAAGGGGTTGACCGAACTATTGAGCCGATCGAACGAAATTCTGGGGCGCATCATTTAGAAAAGTAATGTTTGAATTCTTTACCAATATCAATGTCGACTGGATGGGCATCAGAAAGCCTCTGATATTCATCTCGGTCCTAATTCTTTTGGCAGGTTTGATATCTGCCGTCGGCCGGCAGATTACGCCGGGCGGAACGGATGCATTTAACCTGGGCGTCGATTTTCAGGGCGGCACTGTCATTACGGCGAAGTTTCGCCAAAAGCCCCCGGCAGACGACATCCGGGCGGCGCTCGATAAGCAGGGCATACGTGAGCCAATAATCCAGGATTCGATCGACAAGACCGATGAAGTTCTGATCAAGGTGCCGCTCTTCGAAGGGATCGAGGAAAGGGCCCCTGTTGATAGACCCGCTGATGCGCCCGCTGATCCGGCGGCACCGACTGGCAATACACAGGTCGAACAGGGAAGGCAAAGCGTCAAGCAGGCACTTGATGTGTTTGGTCCGGAGGCAGACCCGGCAAAGTCACTTGGCGATGATCCGGCCGCAGCTTATAAGATCGTCGGTACTGATTCGGTCGGCCCGGTAGCCGGCGCCCAGCTTCGTGATTCGGCCGTCATCGCGACCCTGCTTGGAATGGTCGGCATCCTGCTGTTCATCGCCTTCAGATACGACTGGACGTACGCGGCAGGTGCTGTCATCGCGGTATTCCACGACGTTTTGATCACCCTTGCATTTTTCTCGGTTTTTCAATGGGAGATCAGCCTTACAGTGCTTGCGGCATTGCTCACCCTGGTTGGTTTTTCGGTGAATGACTCGATCGTTATCTTTGACCGGATTCGCGAGAATCTGACACTGCATCGCAACGAGCCGATATACAAGCTGACAAACGATTCGATCAATCAGACGATGTCTAGAACGATCGTAACGAACGGTTTGGTCTTTCTTTCGGTTCTGGCTCTTGTGCTTTTCGGCGGCGAAGTGTTGAGAGGATTCTCCCTCGCTCTGTTTGTCGGCTCGATCACCGGTACATATTCTACTATCGCTATCGCCAGCCCGATCGCGATCTGGTGGCAAGACAAGATCGGTGCGGCGAAAGTCAAAGAGGTTCAGGGCAGCGTCGGCGGCGGCCAGAAAATGGCGTCGGCCTCACGGCGTTCCGTTACTCGCAGGCCGGCCACTCGTTAATGTGATCCCGTACGAGGTAGCCGCATTAGAGCGGGTAGTTTTCGCTGTTTATGCTTTATTATTCTTGACTTTCTAAAAGTTAGAATTTAGACTTCATATCGTTGCTGGTCAATTAAATATCTGTATCTGCTTTTTTCCGAAGTGCTTGTTTTTTTCAAGAGCGGAATTTGTAGAACTCTTGTGCTTTTTGCCAGCAGAGTTCCTATAGCCCCGCACTTAAGAACGTAAGTCAATGCGTAAAAAAGAAATAGCCGCCGAGTTTAAGCGTTGTCGGCCATCGACAACGATTACAACTTGAGGTTTAATTTTTGTCATCATAAGAAGTACAAAGTTTCGTAGCCCTTGACCTAGTTTGGCACCGGAAATAAGGGAGGAAATTCAGATGTTAGATCAATTAGTAGAATCAAAAAGCCATGCGCAGGAAGATACACGGCGAAGCAGTCTTCTCCTAACTACCTTCGTGGTCATGGTAACGGTTCTGATGAGCTCCTGGCTTTATAGCCTTTTCGCAAAGGACTATGGCATGGGCGGCGACGACCTGTCGCTCGAAACGCTCGTGGCCCCGCCCGTGATCGAAGAGGCACCTGAGCCAGAGCCTGAGAAACAGCCGGAGAAGCAGAAGGACCCGAACGTCGACATCCGCAAAGAGATCATCGCGAGCATGACGGAAACACCGCCGAAGCCGCCTGACACGACGAGCGTCGTTAAGAATACGATCCCGCCGCGCGATCCCAATAAGTACACCGTGAAAGGTGACACAAACTACAGCGCAGAAAATGCTCCGCCCCCGGATTATAAAGGGCCGGTAAATACGTCGGGCACGGGAAGCAACAGCGGTAATTTAGGACAGGGCGGTACCGGTGACACAGGCGGTGAAACGCCTCCGCCGCCTCCGCCAAAGCCGAAACCAGTTCCAAAGCAGATCTCAGGCGGCGTGCTTAACGGTAAAGCCACAAGCTTGCCCAAGCCGCCGTATCCACCGGCAGCACGTGCTGTTCGCGCCTCGGGCCCGGTCAGTGTCCAGGTGCTGATCGATGAATCCGGGAACGTTGTTTCGGCCAGCGCGGTCAGCGGGCATCCGCTGCTCAGAGCTGCTGCCGTCGCCGCGGCCCGCGGTGCAAAATTCAGCCCGACCCAACTGTCGGGACAGCCGGTCAAGGTGTCCGGCGTGATCACATATAACTTCGTTCCATAAGGCGAAGACAAAGTGTCCGCGAAGCGGCTTTCATTGGCCGCTTTGCGGGACATAAAGAATCCGCAATCATAAATTTTTGATTTCTTTGGAGGAAAAATCATGACTTTTATTGCAAGCCTATTAGGAACGGGAGTTCTGGGCTTTCTAATGTTGTTTGCCGGTGAGACAAAGATCTCGTTCGGTATTTTTGATATCGCCAGGAGTTTGACGATACCCGGCTGGATCGTTATCGGCATTCTGCTGATCGAGTCGGTTTATATGATCGCGGTCGGTATCGAGCGTTGGCTGACCTATAACAAGGCCCGTCAGCAATCCCGTCAATACGCGCCTAAAGTGGCCCAGGCATTGAAGAACAGCAATATTGACGAGGCTATTAACATTAGCGACAGGCACAAAGACTCACATCTTGCAATGGTAGTTTCGTCGGGTCTGAAGGAATTCAGCGCGCACCAGGGCAACACGGATATCTCGGCCGATGAGATGGAAGCGTCGAAGCGTGCACTTGATCGCGCTATCGCAGTCAAGACCGCCGAATTGAAACGTGGCCTCGCCGGTCTTGCGACCGTTGGTTCGACCGCTCCGTTCGTCGGACTGTTCGGTACGGTCGTCGGTATCATCGGCGCCTTTATTGCGTTGGCCCAGGCTGAGAACGCGGGTATCGGCGCGGTCGGTGCGGCTATCGCTGAAGCTCTGGTCGCTACCGCTTTCGGTATCGCCGTGGCCGTCCCCGCTGTATGGCTTTTCAACTACTTCACGAACAAGGTCACAAGCTTTGGCGTCGAAATGGAAAACTCCGCTTCGGAGCTTGTCGATTATTTCATTA
>JBDTMQ010000249.1:0-2800 GCA_039934155.1 Acidobacteriota bacterium
GCGTACACCACCGGAATATCGAGATCCAGCAAATAACGCGGCTGTTTCGCCGGCCACGGGGGCGTCTGCATCACCGGCACCTGCGGCCACTGCATCACAGACTCCAGCGGCGTCGCTTTCACCGGCAGCAGCGGTACCGGCTCCTGCCGCATCGGGCGCACAGCCGGCGGCATCGTCAAGCGCATTCGAAGACAATTGGCGGCGTGCGGTGCATAACGGATTTATCGCGAATTCGGCCCTGCCGACCCGATCGATGACAGCCGGCACAGCGTTTCTAAGCCAGCCCGCGGCGCCGGCTCAGGCGTCTGGTCCGCTAGAGATATCGATCCTGCCCGATCCGAGCATTTATGACGGCCGCTTTGCGAATAATGGCTGGCTTCAGGAATTACCAAATCCGCTTAATAAGATCACATGGGAAAACGTCGCGCTGGTCAGCCCGAACACCGCGGCCAGACTGGGACTCAATCAGGCACGAGATCGGCGAGAAATTTCGGGCGGCGTACGCGGGCAGGCGTTCATAAACACGCACGGCAATAATATGTCGGCCGATACGGTCACCCTGACCTACCAGGGCGGCACCATCAGCAAACCTGTGCCGGTGTGGATCTCGCCGGGACAGCCCGACGACGTTGTTACGATCTTTCTCGGCTACGGACGACCGCGCGGCGGCAGAGTTGGTACCGGGCTCGGGTACAACGCTTACGATGTGGTCCGTTCTGACGCAATGAATTTCGGTTTTGGCAATATCGCAAAGACCGGCGAGCAGGCAAACATCGTCTCATCCCAGATCCATTTCAATATGGAAGGCCGCGACATTCTCAGGGTCTGGAATTTTAACGACCTCGAGAATGAGATCGAACACGGCGAGCAGGAAGACATGTATCCGCTCACACTTTATAATCCGGAGCCTTATCAGGAACAGTACGCCAAGAATCATCGCTGGGGAATGTCGATAGATCTCAATTCCTGTATCGGCTGCAACGCCTGCGTTCTCGCATGCCAGTCGGAGAATAATATTCCCGTCGTGGGCAAGGAACAGGTTGAAAAATCACGCGAGATGCATTGGCTAAGGGTCGATGCATACTTCGGCGGCGACGACATCAATAATCCCGAGGGGCCGCATTTTCAACCGGTGCTGTGTCAACAGTGCGAACAGGCACCGTGTGAAGTGGTGTGTCCGGTCACGGCGACGGTTCATAATGCCGAGGGGCTTAACGACATGGTCTACAACCGTTGTGTCGGCACCAGGTATTGTTCGAATAACTGTCCGTATAAGGTGCGCCGCTTTAACTTCCTGCTCTATCAGGACTGGGATACGCCGCAGTACAAGCTGATGCGCAACCCGGAAGTCTCGATTCGAAGCCGCGGCGTCATGGAAAAGTGTACCTATTGCACCCAGCGCATCGCGGCCGCACGTATCGAGGCGGAAAAAGACGCACGGCCGATCGCCGACGGCGAAGTGCTTACCGCTTGTCAGTCTGTTTGCCCCACGAACGCGATCATTTTCGGCAATTTGAATGACGAAGCGAGTGAGGTAACGCGTGCAAAGAAAGACAAACGGACGTACAAGCTTTTGAACGAGCTGAACACACAGCCGCGTACAACCTATATGGCTGAGCTGAAGAACCAGAACAGCGAAATGCCGGATTACAAAGCACCGAAGCCGCGCGCGGCGGTTCATAACGAGACGAAACCCGGAGGCGAAGCACACTAAGCGGGGAAATTTGGCCGGAAGGACAGCCGACGGACCATAAGCTAACGACCAAAACCTGACACCTAGAAATATGCAGGACCTAAAAGAAATTCAAAAACGAATTTATCCGCCGATGGTCGAGGGCGATCACACCTTCGGGACCGTTTCGGATGCGATCGGCGATAAGACGCTGAAAAGGCGCACGCCGTTCGGCTGGTTCATCGGTTTCGGCATTGCATTTATGGTCGCACAGCTGCTGCTGATCACGATATCGTATCTGCTTGTAAAAGGTATCGGGATCTTCGGCACCAATCAACCGGTAGGCTGGGCATTTCCGATCATCAATTTCGTTTGGTGGATCGGTATCGGCCATGCCGGAACGCTTATTTCCGCGATCCTGCTGCTCCTCAATCAAAAGTGGCGTACCTCGATCAACCGGTTTGCCGAGGCAATGACCCTTTTTGCTGTGGCCTGCGCCGCCATCTATCCGGTAATTCATACGGGCCGCCCGTGGCTCGCCGCTTACTGGCTATTCCCGTACCCGAACACGATGGGTATCTGGCCGCAGTTCAGAAGCCCGCTTATTTGGGACGTTTTCGCCGTGTCGACCTATGCCACGATATCGCTTTTATTTTGGTATATCGGCTTGATACCCGATCTTGCGACGCTCCGCGACCGCGCCAAGAACAAATATTTCAAATTCGCTTACGGCATACTTTCGTGGGGATGGCGCGGCTCGGCCCGTCACTGGCATCGGTACGAGCTTGCTTACCTGCTCTTGGCAGGTATCTCGACACCGCTTGTGCTTTCGGTCCACTCGATCGTGTCATTCGACTTCTCGGTATCACAGATACCGGGCTGGCACGCGACATTTTTCCCGCCGTATTTTGTTGCGGGTGCCGTGTATGCCGGTTTTGCTATGGTGCTGATCCTCTGTATTCCGCTTCGTGTCTGGTACAACATGAAGGATTTCATCACCGATACCCATCTTCATTACATGGGAAAGATCATGCTCGCGACGGGTTTGATCGTTTTCTATGCCTACATAATGGAGGCTTATTTCGGTTGGTACAGTGCCAGCACCTATGAGTGGTTCATGATCAAGAA
>JBDTMQ010000250.1:0-7060 GCA_039934155.1 Acidobacteriota bacterium
CAGATCGCACCAACCAGTGGGCAAGAGCACTCGGGACAAAATAGTCTTGTCATAATATTTAACACAAGCAATGCAAAGGATTTTCGTTCGGTATCGCAAACTGTAGCTGTCGAGCCAAGGCAGAAATATCAGTTTCAGTTGTTTTATCGTTCCGATCTCAAGACCGACGCTGTTTTTAAATTTCAGATCGTGGATGCCGTCGATAACACGGTAGTAGTAGAAACGACGCCGCTAACAGCAACGGCCGAGTGGCAGGAGCGCACTGTTACCTTCAATGCTCCGACGCCTGTCGATGGCGTGATCGTTCGACTGGATCGGCAAAATTGCGGCAACGTCGTATGTCAGGTTACCGGAAACCTTTGGATCGATGATGTTTCACTCAAACCCATTAATTAACCTAAAGTGCAGGAACTAACCAATCAAGCGCCGACGCAAAGTCCGATCACGAGCGAAAAAACACGCTTTGGAATCGCTGTGTTTGCGATTTTGCTATTGGTGCCGATGTTGGCGACCATCAGCTTTGGCGCGGTAGATACATGGGCCGTCGCCGGACTGGCTGTCTTCGCGGGAATATTGTTGGTGATATGGATCGCCGATGGGCTTTGGTCGGGCCAAATAAAATTTGCATTCAGCCCGCTAGAACTACCGCTGTTGGGCCTGATAATGATCGCTTGCGTTCAATTACTTCCTCTAGGCTTCGAGCTTTCGCCCGGAATTATTGGTCCAGAGGCGACCGATACACTTTCTCTCGACCCCTACGCAACGCGATTTTTCCTGATCAAAGTCTCGATCTGCCTCGTCTTTATGTCCGCCGCATATACCTTCGTGAGTACGGGAAGACGGATCAAGATCGTTGCGGGTCTCCTGGCAGTATTCGGGTCGGCGATGGCTTTTTTCGCTATTATTCAACGACTTGCCGGTTCCGAAGGAATTTACGGAATACGTCCGACGCCCCAATCCATCCCTTTCGGCTCGTTTGTCAATCAGCACCATTTCGCTGCATTCATGGTCATGATCGCCGGCCTTTCGTTAGGCGTAATGTTCGGACAGTCTACGACGCGGGACAAACGGCTGCTTGCCGGGCTCGCGGCTCTTATAACGGGTGTGGCGGTGATCTTTACATCTTCGAGGGGCGGGCTGATCGCGTTCCTCGCGGCGATCGGATCTGCCGCGATCATAAGCAGCATCCGAAAGCGCGAAAGGTCGTTGAAGAATGAAGGCCGCGCATCGCTTTTTTCCAGGAGGCACGTCTTGCTTGCTGCCGGCAGTGCCGCGCTCGTATTTGTTGTCGTAATATCCGCCGCATATTTGGGGGAAGGGGCGGCCTTGCTGCGCGGTATCGGGCCCGATGCTCAGGCCGATATCACCAGCGGTCGGACGCATTTCTGGGGCGTGGCATTAATGATCTTTTACGATCATCCGTTTCTGGGCGCAGGTTTTGAAGCCTTCGGCGTGGCGTTTACCAGATATGATACGTGGAATGGTCTATTTCGTGTGGAGCAGGCTCACAATGAATACCTTCAGATGCTGGCGGACGGCGGCGTCGCGGGTTTTGCCTGTGTTGCGATCTTTCTCTATTTGCTGGTGCGGCTGGGGTTGCGGACAGCGTCGACAGCTGCCGACCCGGTCGTAAAAAATATTGCTGTCGGGGCCCTGGCGGGATGTATCGGGATCGCCGTTCACAGCTTTTTTGATTTTCCGTTAAGAACGACCTCTAACGCGTTTATCTTTTTGCTGCTGGTTGTACTTGCGTCACGCCCTGTAGTAGAGCTCAAGCGAGCAGGATCGATCAACGAACGGTGACGAGGATCTCTTTTCTTCCGCAAACGGTTTCGAACGATGCCTGATACACGCCACGCGATCCGCTAGTGGATTTGATCAAATACAATCGACGGTCTGACATTCCCGCGATCTCAGGTTCTGAGGTGATCTCGATATCGCGAGGGCTGCTCGACGTCGACCTAAGGTCCTGAATATCCCCGCCCTCCATTCCGATCAAGATGCCCACGCGTCCGCCGTCGGCGATCACCGAGACGCTTTCTTGACTGGCCGTGATCTTACATGGCGGCACCGACTGAGCGGGTACATATATTCGCTTTCGTGAAGCCCCCGCCGCCGGCTCAGCCTTGATCGTTTCCGCCTCATCCGTAACCGTCGATTTGGCGGACTCGGATTCGACGGTCTTTTTGCTCGGGATCGAGATGATTATTGGTTCAAATAGAGAAGCGGTCGAGTTTGCCGATGAGGTTGCTTTTTGCGGCGGCGGCTTATTTGAGGTGGTTCGCGGTCGTTTTGTTAGGTCGCGGCTGGGCTGAATATTATCGGTAATGACGACCGTTGGTTTCGAATCTCCCGATTTTTTTGATCCTGTAGCATTTTCCGGCAGCATCGAAGCATCACCGGGCGGTTTCTTGGGGACGGCCTCGTCCTTTCGCGCAGTGTCGTCAGTTTCCGGGATCGAAGTATCGGTCGCCGGAGCGCCTACTTTCTCAGTCGATGAAGCCTTGCCTTCCAAGGGAATTTTCTTTCCGTCGGATCCAGTTTCGCTATTGGTGGGATCAGTGGCAGATTTGTCGGGATCTGCAGTCTTCGGCCTTGTTTCAGGCGCGATGTCGTCAGTTTTTGTCTGAGGTTCAACGGCGGCTGGTATGATCACTGCAGGTGGTGTCTCTACGGGCTTCGTTACGTTATCGTCGGTGGGTTTTGTCTTAGATTCGACATCTGTATTGACTGGTGGGGTGGTCTCCGCTTTTTGCTCGGCCGATTTTGAAGACGCCGCTGATGTTTCCGTACTCTCTGAGGTCTTAGCTTGATCCTCCTTTAGCTTTGGATCAGGTAAAGACGAAACCGTCAGATCGGCTTTAGCAGCGGATTCTGTCGAGCCGGGATCGTCCTTTTTCTTATCCTCCACGGGTTTGTCAGTGACCAAAGTTTGTAGCGGAATGACTGGGCCGCTTGTGGTAGCGACTGGATCAGCAGTTTTCTCGATTTTCTTTTCTTCCCGTGAGGGATCACTTACTGGCAAAGCAGCCGAACTTTCCGCCGGATCGCTGACAACCGGTGAGGCAGACGGTTCAGGCGATGGAACGGTTGCTGAAGCTGGTATCAGCGCCCCTTGAATCGACGCCATCGAGACCATCCGCTCAGGGCCGATCTTTTCCTCTAGTCCCTCGGTTCCGCCGTTTAACTTTTTATACAGCGACTCCACGATAATGAATTTTGCATAATCGGGCTTGTCGGTCTTATAGCTTCGGATATACGAATCGAGAGCTTCGGCGTCTTTTCCGTCGGCGGCGAGCGCCGCCCCCAAACGCCACATACTGCCCCGCCACCACGCGCTTTTGTCGGGCAGAACGCTAATGGCTCGGCGAAGCCTGACGACAGCCTCGGGATACCGATCCTGCTGATATAATGCCCAGCCCGCCGTGTCCTCAATGCGCCCTCTTACAATTGAAGACAACGTTTGTTTCGGTACATCCGGAATGAGAAGAAAATCACGACGTGCGAACGCGAGCGAGCGGCTCTCATATAGTTCGCTTGCCATCACTGCGGCACCGGCATTGGGCCCTTCGAGAGCCTTATCGACGTGGTCGATCGCTGAGGTAGCAAGCTCCAGGACCTTCGGCAATGCTATGCGCTTTTGCAGCAGGACTTCAGCAGCAAATAATTCACGGTGGATCCTCATCGGGTCCGTTCCCGCTACAAACTCGTCCGCGGCAGAGGAGATCTCGGCTTCTACAGGCGACGGAGCGCCCGACTTTTGCATAAAAATAAGAAGCGATTTCAGGCGCGACGCCTGTTCGACGTTTTCAGCCGCCGACGCCTCGAAAATGCTCGCCTTTCTTTCGAGTCCTATCAGATCGATAAACCCCTGGTCGGTCCGTTCGACGCGTCCGCCCAATCGTGCGTGGATCGAACCATCCGAAACGGTGAATGAGTTCTTTAGGTCCTCGGCCGCCTCACGGTAAAAGCCTGCCATCAACCGGGCTGATGCGATCTCGTATTCAAGCGTGGGGAAATTCCCGTAATTTCGGGCTCGGATCAGGACCTGTTCTGCATCAACGGGTTTGTTTTTAGCCATCAATCCGCGAGCAAGGGCAATATGCGACCAAATATAGCGGGGTTCCATTTCGACGGCCTTTTTTCCTAGATCGACAGCTTTTTCACCGTCACCGCGAGTCGCATACCAATAAGCCGCACCGGAGATCAACACAACGTTGCCGGGAACCTCGGCCAGAGCTTTTGCCATTTCGGTCTCAGCTTCGGCCTTTTTACCTGTGTCGAACAGAGACAATACAAGTCCGGTGCGTGCGGACAGGTCTTTGAAATCCGCTGTCACAAGGACGCGGTATATCTCGACCGATTCTTCCGGCTTCCCGAGTGCTCGCTTCATTTCGGCAAGTCCGCGTTTAGCAGCGACCGACGACGGATCCAGCTCAAGAGCCTTTTGATATGAGGCTGCCGACGCCTCGAGATCAAAGTTCATGCGGTTGGCTAGGGCGAGAGTGCTGTAGGCCACAGCCGATTGCGGATCGGCTGCGATCGCAGCTTTGGCGATCCGTGCGGCCTCGCCGCCATCCTCGATACTCAGGTAAAAATTAGCGAGCTCGAGCAATTGAGGGGCATTGCCATTCGCCTTTGATTCGATGAGTGAGGCAGTTTCGATCGCCGCCGGCCTGATACCGCGGAAAAATAGTGTCGAGGGGATACGCACGATCGACTCATTAAAGAAAATGTCGGTGAATTTTTCCGGCCCTTCTTCAAAAGCTAGCTTAAAATTGCTAACAGCTCCGGATGTGTCATTGGAATTCAAAGCCTCTTCGGCGATCAACACGTGTGATCCGGCGATTATCTCTTTCGCATCGGCTTTTTTTTCCGCTTCGGGGAAATCGACAAGAAATTTCTTCATCGCCGCGATCCGGTCGGCGGCCAGCTCAAGCGCGGCAGCTTTTTCGAATTCGGTCTTTTCGTCCAGCACGGGCGTCGGCGAAGGAGTGGGAAGGGCCTTTTGCTCAGCGGTTTTCTTTCCGGCGGCCGAGGCTTTTGTCTGTTTGGGCCTTTGCGCCAGGATCCCGAATGCGGCCGATAACACCAGAAAAAACGACAATAGGATCTTCATAAAAACCTTGACCGCGCACCCGATGATCTCCAGGATCGGCGAAACCGGGACCTTTGCCCGCCGCTGCGTTAAAGATCCGATCGAATGCGACTTTTCAAAATCATATCACGAAATTGCATTTCAAAGTCGGCGGTTCTATCCTCCAAATATGAATGAGCTGGACGAACTTTGGGCTCAAATGCTGGCAGAATCGGCTGCAGCCGCCCGCTCGAGCGGACTCAGCGCCGTCGCCGATTATCTCGAGCTAAAAGCGTTTAACGACCGTCTCAGGCAAACGGGGGTGAAATGGCTCTTCGATACGTTGATCGAAGCTGTGTATTTATGCGATTTTCACCCGACCCCCATTGTCGAACGCGAAAACCCACACTCATTCGCACATAAAGGGGCCACAATGATGGGATCGCTTCTTCGTATTCGACATGGGTTGAGATGTCTGACAGCTGAAGCAGGTTGGACGCGGACGCCCGCCGACGGTTTTATGCGCGGCGGGGCACTTGCCGCCGCACGCATATCACACCGGGGCCTGACTAAAGCAAATATTGAGCTCTTGCTAATAAATGACGGTGCTGCACCCTCTTGGAAGTTTGCCGAACCAGATCGACTCAACGCGGTCTTTCTCGTTAAGAACGCAGTCGAACAGGTAGAAATATTGATCGACCGGGCCGGATAGCCTCTCGGCTTTTTTTCTTGGCACTTCTGCGATAAACTAACCTTTGGCTTTTATTGATAGGAGACATTTAGTGAGAGCAGAACTTGAAAAATTGATCGACTTGCAAAAGACGGACACTGAGATCCGGAAATTAAAAAAATCTATTGAAACCGCGGAAATAAGGCGTGCTGGTATCGAACAAGAGTTTGAACAGCACGCCTTTTCCATTCGCGAGATACAAAACAGGCGAGACATGCTTCGAGCCGAAAGGTCCGGGCTCGAGAACCAAATCGCTGAAAACAAAACCCTGCAGGAACGTGCCGAACGGAACCTGAAACACGCACAAAATCAAAAAGAATACGAGAGCGCGATGCGTGAAACTGACGCGCTTCAAAAACAAATCGCGCTGTTTGAAAATCAGATCGTTGAAAAAATGACCGCGATCGAGGAAGTTGAGAAGGAGATCGAGGGACGGGCCGAAGAGATCGAATCGATCGACTCTAACCGTGAAACGGCGATCAGAGAATTCGAAAAGGCCCTGGCTAAGGACAAAAAAGGCTTGTCTGAGACCTTGGCAAGACGCGAGGAAGTCTTTATAACACTGCCGACGCAGCTTGCATCCGTCTATAACCGACTTTCCCAGCGAAGCCGCGATGGTATTGCCGTCGCTGAGGTGGTCAACGGATCGTGCAGCGCATGTTTTATGTCCCTTCGGCCGCAAATGCAGGTCGAGGTCAAGCGGGGCGACCAGATTATCACCTGTGAGAGCTGTACACGCATACTCTATGCGGCAAATACCGGAACAAAAGCCGCGGTGACCGAGGGTTAACGAAACATTTCTTATTAGGACCTTAGCCGCCGGTACCGTTACCGGCGGCTATTGAATTTTTACCAGTCACGCCGAACATTCGTGCTAAAATGATCACTGCGGCATCTTCGCCGTTCCTCTCTCAGCCCCGTCTGCTAAATCACTTGCATTATGAAAGTTCTGGCGATCTCGAGTTTGTTGGTCCTGTTTTTTTCCGCTGTTGCGTCAGCACAGTCCTTATCTAATTCCGATATATTCCAGCGACTAAAGAAGCTAAATGCCGGAAAAGAAATAACACTCACATATGACCGCGCCGGCGGCACATCGAAGATAATGGCAGTTGCGGAAAATTTCAGCGACAGCGAATCAGACCGGGCCGGCCTTAAAGCCATGAATTTCGCGGCCGGATTTTTCTACGCCGGCGAGACACTGCGG
This sequence comes from Acidobacteriota bacterium, assembly GCA_039934155.1. Classification (GTDB taxonomy): domain Bacteria; phylum Acidobacteriota; class Blastocatellia; order Pyrinomonadales; family Pyrinomonadaceae; genus OLB17. The sequence continues at coordinate 7,012 of JBDTMQ010000250.1, forward strand.
TCACCGCCCGAGAGCATCAAGCTATCGTTTTGGGCTATGGCAAAAAAAC
>JBDTMQ010000251.1:0-8019 GCA_039934155.1 Acidobacteriota bacterium
GCGTGTCGATCGCCTTAAAATCCTTGGCGAGCGCCAGCCGGGCAATATCGGCCACGCCGCCGGCCAGTTCGACGCCGGTCGGGCCGCCGCCGACGATCACGAAATTAAGTTCTCTCTGAACTCCGGTAAGATAGGCTTCGCGTTCGGCGATCTCGAACGCGAGCAGCACCCGGCGGCGCATTTCGACCGCGTCCTCGAGCGTTTTGAGTCCGGGTGCCGCGGCCTCCCAGTCGTCATTGCCGAAATATGAATGACGAGCGCCGGCCGCAATGATCAGATATTCGAATGGGATCTCGTCGCCGTTCTCGAGCACGACGGTTCGTTTTTTGCGGTCGATGCTGCTAGCCTCGCCGAGCACGACCTCGATATTTTTACTGCGATGAAGAATTCGCCGGATCGGCTGAGCGACCTCACCGGGCGAGAGTACGGCGGTCGCAACCTGATACAGCAGCGGCTGAAAAACGTGGTGGTTCTTTCGATCGATCAGCGTAACGGAAACCGGTTTGTTTGACAGAGCCTTAGCGGCCCAGAGCCCGCCAAACCCACCGCCGATGATCACAACTTTCGGAATGCCGTTCATTTAAATGCCTCCGCTAGTTTACGCGGAAACCGTTGCCGCTATGTATCTATCTTACCATTTTTGGTCACCGATCTTAATTTCAGGCTTTTGAACCGGAAGCTAACTGCCCACATATCGAGCATAAAGCGACCGGGCCGCGGCGATGTCGTCGGTCCCTTTTATGATCGCCCGGCCGTCGGCAAAGACGGTCATTTCCCGCCCGTCAGCGTCAAATCTGACCAGATACTCATTAACGGTCACGCCGGTCACAAGTGCGATCCTGCTCGAAAACTCGTTCAGGTTGATCGACGTTCTTTGGGGCGGTACGATCTGGACGGCATCGCGTCCGCATAGCACGGCGGCAAATCCGCTCGCCTCGGCGTCAAGGAATTGGAAATTACGCCGGCCGCAGGTCACACAGTCGGGATTTGGGCTGCCGAGCTTGATCTTGCGCCAGTCGTTTTGCCAGATGTCGATCTGCAGCAGCGAGCCGTGAAGCGACTCGATGTCGCCAACCAGATACTTTATCGCTTCGGCCGACTGAACCGCCGAGATCGACGCGATGATCGGCATTATCACGCCCGATGTGTCGCATGTCGGCGACGTGCCGGCGTCCGGCATCTCTTCGAAAATACAACGCAGGCACGGCGTGCGGCCGGGAATGATCGTCATCGTCGCGCCATAGCTCGACACCGCGGCGCCATAGATCCACGGTTTGTCGGCCTTGACGCAAGCGTCATTGACAAGATAGCGGACCTGAAAATTGTCGCTGCCGTCAACGACCAGATCACAGCCGTCGATCAGCGATTCAACATTCGAATTATTGATATCGGTAATGATGGCCTCGACCTCTACCGACGAATTTATTTCGACCAGCCTGGCTTTAGCAGCTGCCGCCTTCGGAACATGATTCGACGCGTCCGTTTCGGTAAACAGCGATTGACGCTGAAGATTTGAATACTCGACAAAGTCGCGGTCGACGATCTTTAGCCGCCCGACACCGGCCCGGGCAAAGGTCTCGGCGTGTGACGCGCCGAGAGCGCCGCAGCCGACAAGCATCACGGTCGACAGCGACAGCCGCTCCTGCCCTTCGCGGCCGATCTCTGGAAACAAAATTTGCCGGATGTATCTTTCGAACATTAGATTTCAAAAAGCGACCGGATAAAGCTGCCAATGCCCCCGCTCTCACCGCCGTCATTGAACCGCGAGCTGCCGGTGCGGCGTTCAAACGCCTCGAGCCGTGCCCGCTCGTCACGCAGCCGCGAGCGTTCGGCATCGATATCGGCCTTTTCTTTTTCACGCGACCTCGACAGCCCGCCGCTGTTGATAAATTCGATGATCTTCGGCAGTTCGTCGGCATCGAACCAAACGCCGTGGTCCCGGCAAAGATCTATTATCACGCCCGATGCTCGTGCGAAGTTGCTTCGGTTCATCAGTTGCTCGCAGTCGGGGCAGGGGACGTATTTGATCACGGACGCTTCCGACGAATGTGGCCCGGCCGATCGCGCGAGAATTAGGGCCTGTCGCTCGCGATCAGTACATACGCGTTCAAATTCGCCAGCGTTCATCCACATTCCGCCGCACTTATTGCATTCGCGCAGATGCACGCTGTCGATCGCGATCGCATCGAGGCTAACACGGCACCGCGGACATCGGCCGGCATCCTCGCTGCCGACTGTTGCGACGGCGCTCGCATCAGCGCCGCAATGCGTGCAAAATTTAGCCCCGAGAAACATCGTCCCGAAACAGGCCGGGCAGGCGACCGTTTTGAGTCGGCTTTTGCAAAACTCGCAAATGCTGCGGTCGCTCGAGACGGCCGCTCCGCAATTCGGGCAGTTCAATGCTTCGGGAACATCCATACGATCTGCAGCCTTCTTTCAGCCGCGGTCCTCATTGCTTCTGCCGGAGCCTCGAGGCCCGTCCATATCTCGAACTGTGCCGCGCCCTGTGCGATCAGCATTTCCATTCCGCCGAGCGTTTCGACACCGGCCAGCCGAGCCTCCCGCATCAAAAGCGTTTCTACCGGGTTGTAAACCAGGTCGTAAACCAGGCGCGCTCCGTCGATGTCAGCGGCGCTCGCGACGGTTTCATTCTCGTGCGTGCCGAGAGTGCCGAGCGGCGTGGCGTTAACAATGATATCAAATGTTTCGTGAGCTATTGCTTGGAGGTCACTGCGAAACGATGCTGTGAAATGTTCTGCAAGCTCAGCAGCGCGCCTTTCGTTTCGCGAAATTATTGTTACGTCGGCACCTGCTCTTTTTAACGCATAAGCACAGGCACGGGCCGCTCCGCCCGAACCGACCACGGCGACGTGTAAACGGGCCACGCTTCCGATTCGATCCTCTAACGGCCCGATGAAACCGTCAGCGTCGGTATTCTTTCCGATCAGCCGCGACCCTTCGATCTTTATCGTATTGATCGATCCGATCTGTCGGGCCGCGTCGTCAAGCTCGTCCACCAGGGCTGCCGCCGCGATTTTGTGCGGATTGGTCACTGCGAATCCCTTTAAATTCAGCTCTACCTGGCGTGTGTCCGGCCGCACAAAATGTCGAACGAATCCCTCAATATTTGCGGTTTGAAACGGAACGAAAACGGCGTCGATGCCCGATGCAGAAAACGCTGCGTTTTGTATATACGGCGACATCGAATAAGCCGTATTGCCGGCTATCAGCCCGTAAATATCGGTCGCCCGGCTAAGATCTTTTATCCGAAAGACGTGTTTCAGATCGTCGGCAGTAAACTGTCCGGCAGCCGTTAGACGGCCTTCCTCAGCTGAGGCATAAACGAGCGGCGTGCCGTGGGCCGAACCCAGAATGCGGGTCCATTTGCCGCCCTCGCCCATCGCTATCGGCACCAGCGAGCGGCCGTCAGCCGCCGCACGGTCGAGCAGTTTCCAGACAGCGATAGAATCAGTCGCGTCACCTGCGGTCACCGCGATTTTGACCATATCGGCCGTCGCATTAAGTCGGCCGTACACATTGTCAAGATCGGGCTCATCCGCTGAAAAGTCGTGAAATGACGCGATGGTTTTGGAGCCCGTCACGTGGCTGAATTCGTCAAAAATATCTTCTTCCAGATCGTCGGCCCAAAAACCTTTTGACACGGCCGAGCGCCAAAACTCACGTCGTTCGTCCATCGACAATTTCCGGGCGCCGCCCTGATCTTTTGGTCTCAATGTAGCGAGGATCTTAAGGGATGAGGTCAGCGGCGAGATCGCATCGAGCGCCGGCGTGAGCTCGTTTGGACGCACGCTGTCAAAGCGGATCTCAACAACGTCTGCACTAGCGGCCGCGGCTTTGGCCCGCTGCGACAATTCGTCAGCGGTCTCTGCATATACCGACACGCAAATCATTGCCTCGCTCAAGCCGCTAGGTCTCCCGACGAAGGCAGGTTGATGACAAAGCTCAGAGCGGCGATCAGGCACGCGATGACGCCCACGGCCGCTGCGGCGACCACCAGCGTGTGACCGCTTTGTCTGACCGCGATGGCCGTCAGGGCCCAGGCAATGGCCAAAGGATAGACATAATTAATGAGTCGCATGCGGACGAGAACTCCTAGTGCAGCCGCTGCGAGTATAAGCACGGCGCCGATCACCGACGTGGTAGTTTCGGGGATGTTCGTTCCAAAATATGCCGGCAATAGAGAAACATTTACGATCGCTGCAGTCGTGATCCACCCGAAATAGAGGCCGAAAGGCGCTTTTGCAAGCCAATATTCGGCCCTGTCGCTGACGTCGCGAAGCTGCCGGCAGATCACAAAGAGCACAAGAGCGAGCGCTACAATGAGCACCGCACAAACGGCGATCTGCTCGCTGTGCCAGAAATAAATCCAGGCACAGTTAAGAGCACAGGTGGTTATGTATGCCGAGCGGATCGACCGCATCCGTTCATTGAAACGAGGTAAAAGCTGCAGCACGCTGAAAGCGATCAAACCGGCATAGATCAGCGTCCAGATCGAGAATGCATAGCCCGCGGGCGTCAAAATGGATGAATATTTCGCGGAAATCTCGGCAGGAGTGACATCGTTGACGCGCCCTGAGGCCGCGAGCCAGTTAATTGCCAGCACGCCTAAAGTGGCGGCGGCGGCCAGTATCGATCGAAGTCGGTCAGTTCCGGACATCTCGTTTGCCATACTGTCAATCTTATAACAGCGGGCCGTCAAAAGGCCTTGTACAGCCATTCGTGGGCGATAATTAACCTAAATAATTTGTCTTATTCACGTTTTCGTATGACAATAGCCGAAAACGTAAAGTTTTGTAAACGAGCGTTTTTTGGCTGAATAAGGCTTTCCAACCATTTTATCGCTTCCAGCGTCTTAATTGGGTCTGTGGCACCCATGTTGCAGTATAAACAAGCGACGCACTTTCCTTCTTCCCCGATGCGTTTAGACGGAAAGAGGAAATAATCGAAATGAAGAGCTTACGACAACTATTATTTACTTTATTTATGGTCGCCGGGCTGGCGATGGCTGTATCGGCCCAAAAGGACGATCAGAAAAAGCCGCCGCCGAAGGAGGGACGTCCGCCTGTGGTCACGCCGGCCGATAAGAACAAACCAAAGGATCCGCCGCCGAAAGGCAATGACCGGCCGAAAAAGCCAGAGACAAGCTGGACGTTTGCCTACGCAAAAACGGAAAGCGACCGGGCCTGAACTAAAATTGAAACAATCAAAAAGACAGCCTCAACGGGCTGTCTTTTTTTATCAGCGATACCGCGAGATCGGCGGATTGTCGTGCGCTTTTAGTGAGCCTGTCCGACCGCTTGTACGATCTGTTGGACGAACGAGATGACCTGGGTCAGCGAACTGGTGGCTGTGAGATCGAAATGGAGAATACGGCTGCTTTGCTTGTCAATTACCATCACATTTTCGTTTTTACCCATTTTCATAAATTTTACAGTTATATCTGTCCGGGACGGATTTTTGAGGTTCGCGTCTATCTCCGATGCCAAAGCGCGAAACTCCGGCGACGCGAAAAGCGTTTTACCGAGCCGAGCTTCAGCACGTCTCGTTTTGTTCGTCGAGTCTGTCCGGTCGAAAACCTTTGCGAAAGGAAATCGGACGCTCAGCTCGGTGAAAAACATGCCCGTCAGATCGCCGTCGCCGGTGACCTCTACGGTGAATTTTTCAGATGGTTTATGCATGGTTCATCGTCCTCCGCTTCAACACGATCTTTTCGATCCAGTTCCGACGGACGCTCAAGCGAGGCTTATGCCGCGTATCGAATATCCCGGCTAATTTTTAGGGCCGACGTGTTGTTAAAGTTATTACGGTCATTACAGGAGTATTTGCCGTACTCTCAAAAATAAAGTCCCCGGTCGCTGCACATTTACATGAAAAAAAAGTCATTACAATTGTTGTAATGCCCCCGTTTTCCTGAGAAGCCGGAGTTTTCAAATCGTAACGAATAAGCTAAGACGGGATACATTAGAAGTGGGGTAATTGCTCGCTTTATTGGACTGATCTCCTACTATTGTTTATTTTGTTCAAAAGTAACTTGGCGAGAGTTGGTTCGATTTTGGCCAACAAATCTACCTGATTCATCGCCGCAACCTTGTTATCCATCAACGCATAAATTATTCCTAGATTATAATGTGCCTGGACGAGTCCCGGATTTAAGCGAAGTGCTTCATGGAATGACGCCAACGCCTCATCGAACCGCTGAACGGAGGAATATGCATTTCCAAGGAGGTAGAAACCACGATCGAATTGACGATCAGATTTGGTTGCTTCGACCAGCAAATCAATCGACTTCCCAATATACTCCTTCGCTAATTCTTTCGTTTTGCCATTCCTCCTAGCGGCCATGCCAAGATAAAGATACGACTCGCCGTCATTCGGGTTCAAACCGAGAGCGGTGTTACAAGCTTCAATTGCAGAGTTGGGCTCGCTAAGATCAATATAAGCCCGGCACAAATTGGAATAAGCGCCTGAATTCATCGGAAGCAGCCTGACGGCCTCCTTAGCAGCGACGATTGAGTCGATTGGCTTGTGATGAAGTCCCAGATACCAGCTTAAGACCGTATAAAGGTCGCCGTCATCAGGGTATATGGTTATGCAACGTCTCAAGGAACTAATCGCTTCCTCATATTTATTCCAGCGTGCATAGGCGTCGGCAAGGCGAGTGCATGCCTCAAGCTGTTCGGGCTGTGCATTCAATGATTTTTCGAAAGCGTCAATGGCCCCCTTCGGGTTCCCCTGACCAACGAGAGCAATTCCACTCTGCAAATATTGTTGCGCCAACGCCGATTTCGACGCATATCTCGTAGAACCGGGCGGAACAAAAGTCGACATTTTCTTCTTCGGGTTAATAACAGGGGAGAGATTCGCGATCTTAAGATCCGCCAAGCTAATATAGAGCCCTTTGGGAAACTTTTCCTTATAAAGTTTAAGGTATTCCGGGTTGGAACTATCCTTCACTTGATCCCAAAACTCTTTGTCATTGTTAAAGTTAGTTGCGGACGGGTCCACAGCTGTCAAAGTTGGGAGAACCCCTGCGAAATAGAAGTCACCCACTATTGAAGATTCATCAAAAGGGACCTGTTTACCACTCGACTGTGCAATTACGTCGGCTCGAACGAGTTGGAACATTTTAGACATCTCAATTCCTTTTGAGGAAAGATGTTTTAAAAATGCCCCGGTAAATACACCATTGCGGCCCGTCCCGTCAGATGCCACGTTCCCAGGTTTCGTCGCGTAGGCGATCAGCGTACCGGTCGGAGCGTCAATTCGAACAAGCCCGCCTTGGTCTCCAATATTTCGGTAGTTACGCCATTGTTTGACAAAAGGGTTATTTCGACAAGCGTCAAGAACAACGATATTGAGACTGTTTTTCGCGACTCCGAGCTTATTCAGAAGAAAGTTAATATTAACCGCTCCATACTCTACCTCATCTTCAGCCTGAATATCAGCTTCGACTGGAACTAAGTAATTGATTCCGCCCGACGCTATTCCGTGCCCGGAATAAAAAAATAACCCAACTGCTTTTGTCCGCGCCAGTTGATTGCCAAATCGACGGATAAGATCCTCCATTTGCGGCTTCGTGACATTCGTGCCCGAAATTACCTCAAATCCAAGTCCTTTAAGAGCTCTTGATACATCTTCAGCATCGTTTACAGGATTCTTGAGCGTAGTAGCATTCTTGTATGCGGCATTTCCAATAACGAGGGCGATGCGGATTTCTTTTTCTTCTAGCTGCCGAGAAGGAGGTGGGTCTTGACCATAAATCGAGAACTGAAAAAGCAAGTAGATCAAAGGAGCAAAGGTCAAAAAGCTTAACTGTCTCATAGGTAGGTGGAGGCTCGTCTGACGCGCAAATATCACGCTAATTCACTTTCTCTTGTGTTTAGCTTTCGCTCGATTTTTTCTCGAGATAATACAGTACTAAACTTCTTTTGCGAACGGAAATTTGGTGCCGACTACAAGATTCGAACTTGTGACCTATCGCGTGTGAAGCGAGTGCTC
>JBDTMQ010000252.1:0-3277 GCA_039934155.1 Acidobacteriota bacterium
GCAAAGCCAAGCGCGATCTGCTTTATCCGCTCAATAGCCTCGAAGCCAGAAATACGGTGCCATATGTCGCCCGACTTGAATGAAAGCGCGTCCGGTTTTGCGTTACGCCTGAATGATTCGAAGCAGTAGTGAGGAATTGTGCGCGGCAATGCCTCGAACCCAATGATATTTTCACCGCTCATCTGGATTTATTTTTGCAATAAAAAGGTGTTACGTCCAATAGTTTCGATCCAGCGAACGGTAATTTATCGCCTCGCTGATGTGAGTCGGCTGAATATTTTCGCTGCCTTCGAGATCGGCGATGGTTCGCGAAACTTTCAGAATTCGGTCATGAGCCCGTGCCGAAAGACCCTGTCGCTGCATGGCTTTTTCGAGTAACGCCTCGCTGGCGGAATCGAGTTCGCAATAGACACGTATCTGTTTCGATGACATTGCCGAATTCGAATAGACGCCATTGCCGCTGAATCGGGCGATCTGACGTTCGCGAGCGCGGATCACACGCTCTCGGATCAGTGCCGACCCTTCACCTGCCGGGACCCCGTTTCCCCTTAGTTCATTGAACTTTACCGCCGGCACATCGATGTGGATGTCGATCCGATCCATCAGCGGCCCCGATATCCGGCTGACGTAACGCTGGATCTGCATCGGTGAACACGAACACTCGCGGCTCGAGCCAAAATATCCGCACGGACACGGATTCATCGAAGCAACAAGGGTAAAGTTGGCCGGAAATGTCAGTGACGATGCCGCGCGAGAGATCGTCACCTGTTTATCTTCCATCGGCTGGCGAAGCACCTCGAGAACGCTGCGGTCAAATTCAGGAAGCTCATCAAGGAACAAGACGCCAAGGTGTGCAAGGCTTACCTCGCCCGGTCGCGGGATCGACCCGCCGCCGATCAACCCGGCCTGGGACACTGTGTGATGGGGCGATTTGAAAGGTCTCTCTTTGATCAGACCCGATTTACCAGTGAGCCCCGCGACCGAGTGAATCTTGGTTATTTCAAGCGCCTCGTCAAATTCGAGTGGCGGCAGCACGGTCGGCAGCCGTTTAGCCAGCATTGTTTTTCCGGAGCCCGGTGGCCCGATAAATAAAATATTGTGCCCACCGGCGCTAGCCACCTCGAGAGCCCGCTTAGCAGTCTGCTGGCCGCGGACTTCCGCAAAATCTACACGGTATTCCACTTCTCTTTTCTTGAATTCGTCAGCCTCAAGTTTCAGCGGCGGAATTCGAGGCTGGCTCCCTGACACTATATCCATTGCCAGAAGCGCTGCCTCGCGCAGGGTGGACACAGGATAAACATTAATTCCCTGTACGACAGCGGCCTCGGTCGCGTTCTCTTCGGGTACGAGAAGATTTTCGATCCCTTCAGCCTTAGCGGTCAGGGCGATCGAAAGCGCACCCCGAACGGCCCGCACCCGCCCGTCCAGCGAGAGTTCCCCAACGCTCAAGACATTTGAAAGAGCATCAGAATTGCCAAGGTCGCCGTTGGCGCCCAGTACGCCTAATGCGATCGGCAGGTCAAAGCTCGCGCCCTCTTTTCGGACATCAGCCGGAGCAAGATTGACCGTGGTCTTGTGAAATGGAAAGAAAAAGCCGCTGTTGTTGATCGCGGCGCGTATTCGTTCGCGTGATTCGCGTACCGCCGTGTCCGGCAGCCCGACGATCAAAACGTTGGGAGTGGTGTCAACTTCGCCTTTGACGGGCTGGAGATTCACTTCGATGTCCACGATGATCGCGTCGATGCCGTAAACAGCGGCCGACTGTGTAAGGAAAAGCATATTTTGTGAAATGAAATGCTCGGGTCGCGAAAATTTTAACCCAACCCACAAAAAAGCAAAAGTTGAACTGCCGCTTGTGTAAGGCCTTCGTGCCTTGAGTAACCATGGGCGAAGCCGGATAATTGTCCGTCGACCTTCTATTTCTATTATCTATATGTCAAATGATCTTGATCCACAGATCGGACCCGAGTATCAGCAACTCGTGCGCGCGAATTTCGATCAACAACAGGTGATGCAGTTGATCGGCGCCGAGCTTTTGGCAGTCAGTCCGGGTAAATGCGAGATCGGCCTCCGGCGGCGAGAAGATCTGACGCAGCAGCATGGTTATATTCACGCTGGGATCGTAACGACAGTTTTGGACAGCGCCTGCGGCTACGCGGCATTTTCACTTATGCCGGCGGGGTCAAATGTGCTCAGCGTTGAATTTAAGGTCAATATGTTGGCGCCTGCCAGCGGCGACTTTCTTACGGTCTCGGCCGTTGTCAAAAAAGGCGGGCGGACGCTGACAGTTTGTACCGCGGACGCTTTTATCGAGGGCAGACTCTGCGCGACCATGTTGGCCACAATGTTTTGCCAAAACCCACGCTGACAACGAATTGTCTTGATTTATACGGCGTTCACTGATATAAAACCAGAAAGAACCAAACTAAATCTCACTCGGTAGGTATAAAAAATGAAAATACTTTCGGTCGCTGCCGTTGCCGTATTTGGAGTGTTGTGTCTGAGTTATGCTTTCGGTACTAACGCCGCTCAGCAGAGGTCACGCTATCTTGCATTCTGTGACGACGGCGACGGTCCTATCTCGACTTGGGTATCGAATCGGGATGAAGCATATCTGGCGGGCCGGGAACATGAACGAGCCAACCGGGGGCATCATTGGACAGTGCTGACACAAGAGGCAAGCGTTCCGCGGAATGACGATTCATGTGCCGTCACAATGCCAGGCCGAAAGGAAGGCGTACTCCGGGTGATAAACACGTGCAGTGAATGCAGGATATTTAAGGTATCACGTAAGTTTGAAGGACAGAAGGCACTAGTAAAAGAGGTTACATTTCGACCGAACAGCAGCAAATTCTTCAGATCTCTTAGCGGTACGACTTTTCAGATCGAACACGAAGGCAGTTGTCCCGGAAACTGACCTCCGAAACAAAGTTCAGAAACCAGCGAAGACTCGCATACGCGGGTCTTCTTTTATTTGAAAATAAATTTTCCAACAACTTGCAAGTATGTGAACCGTCGTCGTTCTAAGTCTCGCAGGGTTGCCGGAAACTTAGAAATAGCCGAATTTTTGATAGATCGGCGGCCGGCATCTGCCTGTTTGAAATGGAGCGGGACAAGCATTCTTACCGTCGCCATTGGATAGCGGGGACGGTTGCGGGTTGTGGCCGTCTGAAAGAACCGCGTAACGACCTTTACTGTAAATACGAAAATGAAAAACATCAAAATGAGAAGATCCATTCTGTTGACGCTTTTTGCCGCCTTTGCATTGGCGGCGGTC
>JBDTMQ010000253.1:0-3376 GCA_039934155.1 Acidobacteriota bacterium
CGACGGGCATGGCCAGCATCAGTTTGCCGGATACATCGCGCCTCTGGCCGTAAAGGCCGCGGCTGACGGTCAACAATGCGGGGATTCAGGCGAGGTCTGGCAGGTCAAGAAGTTTTACACCCGATATCGCGGGCAGGGCGAGGCAACGCTTCGCATTAATACCGGAAACTATGACCCACAGCTTGGGCGTTCCTATTTCGAGATCGCGATGGAAGCCCGCAGTCAGCACAAATCGCAGGAGCAGGGCGTGCTTGAGCTGAAGGGCGATCAGTTCTCGTCATTAAAACTTGACGACAGCGACGCCAAAGAGACGTCCATATTCCAAGGGGTTGACGACGGCGGAACGTCAGCAAAGTTCGATATCAACGACACCGCCGGACTTCTGCGCCGATTGGTAGATGCCTATCCTTCTTCGAACAGAAAGGGCGAGATCGCAGAGGCGATCGCCGCGGCTGCCGGACTGCGTATCGACGCGCTCGCCGATGCTGAAACGATCGTCGCCGGCGAACAGCTTCTGATCGGCGTCAAGAGCTATGTCGCAAACGATTCGTTAAAGATCAGCGACGTAACGCTCACTGCACCCAATGGCTGGACCGTTACAAGCGAGGAGATCCCAAAAGCGAACAGCCCGGCAAACATTCTTCGAGAGGCGACGCCGTATGCACGATTTTTCCGCGTGACGGCACCTGACAGCCCGTGGTACACCTCGCCTTACTGGCTTCGCGAGCCGCGCGACGGCGACCTTTTTCGCTGGAAGGGAAATGACGAAGAGACCCGTCCTTTTGAAAGACCGCCCGTGGCTGCCCGGATCAAAGCGGACGTTTTGGGTCACGAGATCGTTTTCGAGCGTGCGGTACAATACCGGTTTGCTGACGACACCCGAGGAGAGATCCGGCGGAATGTCGATCTTGTTCCGAGGATAAACGTCGAAATGGACCAGCCGTTCATACTGGTGAGCCGCTCCGACAAGCCGCAGACCAAAAGGGTCACGATGACCGTCATGAATCTTTCAAACGCCGCCACTGCCGGCAATCCATCGCTTTTTCTCGGCAGCGACCGTTTGACAAGCAAAGCTGTTACCACAGAATTCGAATTGAAGCGCAAAGGCGAAAAAACGACCGTGGTCTGGGACATTACGATCGCAGCGAAAACGCCGCCGGGTCGCTATTCAATAAACGGCGAGGTCCGGGTCGGTGAGAAATATTTCGCCAACAGTATGCGCACGCTGGCATATCCGCACATTCAGACGCATCGCTATTACGCACCGAACAAGGTCGATTTTCAAGTGATCGATCTGAAAACGACGCCGGCGAAGGTCGGCTATATTATGGGAAGCGGTGACCGCGTCGCTGAAGCGATCAGGCAAATGGGTTTCGACCTTACCGATATCCCTGACAACGAACTTGCGAGCGGCGACCTTTCCCGGTACGACACGATCGTAATCGGGATCAGGGCATATCAGGTCCGGCCGAATGTGGTAGTAAATAACAAACGGCTACTGGATTTTGTTGCGAATGGCGGGACGCTCATCGTGCAGTATCAGCTTCCCGCATACACCCAGCAAGATCTCGCACCTTATCCCGCCCAACAAGGTCCGCGTGTCGTTGACGAGAACGCGCCGGTGAAAATTCTACGACCGGATCACTCGATCGTCAGTTTTCCGAACAAGATCACCGATGCCGATTTCGCTGGGTGGGTACAGGAACGCAACCTCTATAATTTTTCGACAATGGACGCGAATTTTGCCGGGCTTCTGGAGTCGCACGATCCGAGCGAGCCCGAAAACAACGGCGGTCTGGTGGCGGCATCGGTTGGGAAGGGAACGTATGTTTACTGCAGTTACTCGCTTTTCAGACAGTTGCCCGCCGGCATTCCGGGAGCATATCGTTTGTTGGCAAATCTGATCAGTCTGCCCAAGGCAACCGGCAGTATCGGGCGAGCTAAAAAGTAACGCGAGCCTCAAAGAGCACTGGAAGGTTCATTGAGGCCCGCGTAGAAACTGGTTCGATCTATTCCGTTGAGTAATCTGTCGCAGACGTGTCGACAGCGGAATAATCCGCAGCGTCCGGAGCATCGAATGACCCGCCTGATGCTACTTCCGACGACGGATCATAAACCGCCATGTCGCCGCCATGTTCGCCGAGATCACCGTGATAATCGGCCATCTCTTGGTGTTCAGCGGCATCGGCCGCGTACATTTCCGCGTTTTCGAGGTCGCCCTCGGCCGCATACTGATCGGCACTTTGCTGAAAAGACTCGGCGTTGTTCTGTTCCCAAACTGCCCAGTCCATCTGATTTTCTTCGGCCGCGGCCTGGCCGGTATGGTCGGCGCCACCGGCCTGAAAGTCCGCATCACCCTGCGCGTAACCAGCGTTTATGGCGTCTTCCTTGGCTGCTTCGTAATCGCCGGCGGCGGCGTGTTCGGCTTGTCTCGCCTCATAAAAGTCGGCGTTCTCCTGCTGGTACGCGGCGTTATCAAGGTCGGTCGAATCGCTGCCGTGAAGGACTGAATTGTCGGCCGCCGCAAAAGCTTCGTCTTCGGCCGATCCACGGGCCTCGGCCGCGGCGGCATAATCGCCGGCCTCGACAAATTCGTCTGCCGATCTCTGGGCTTCGCCCGCTGCGTCGGCGTGAGCCTGCGCCTCGCTCGCCTCGGCTGCGGCTTCCTCGGCTGCCGCCGCGCTTCCGACGGTATCGGCCGTTCCATAAACGCCCGCATCCACCGGCGAATAAACATCGGATGATGCCGTGAAAGGTACCTGTTCGGTGCCGGCGTCGTAATCGACCGGAATGATCAGCTCGGGTTGGTCGGCGGCCGTGTCTGAGAAAAGAGTGTCGGCCGTTTCAGTCTCTGTCTCGATGCCGGCGGGAACGTCGCTCGCCTCTGTCAATATCTCGTCCTGTTCAGCGAGGTCATCTGCCAGATCGGTATCGTCGCCGCCGTCATCGAATAAAGCGTCGATCACTTCCTCGACCAACGATCCGCCGTCCGCGTCAGACTGGGCCTCAGGTTTTGTCTGGGTGATCTCGATAACTGTCTCGGTCCCGTCAGGGGCGGTTTGGGTGATCGTTACATTTTCTTCATTCGTCATAAGACAAGTTTTTCTCCATTTCTTTTTTGGTCGGTTCCGGCGGCTCGGCAGGCGACGGCTTCTTTTTCAAATAGGTCATCTTCCCGCATTTCGGATCGGGACAGCGAACGCCCATCTGGCTTTTGCCTTCTAGAACACTGGAAGGAACTCGCATTCCCGTGCCGCAAGATCTGCATTTTAGACGGATCACCGGCGGCGATTTGCCGGGCCCGGGCGACGGCTTAAGCGTAAGCTGCCGGATAATTTGCCGCCAGCGGTCGAGCTCAGCCGAATGCGCGAACTGC
>JBDTMQ010000254.1:0-2393 GCA_039934155.1 Acidobacteriota bacterium
AAGTTTTGCCGAACCGAGGATAGTAATAAAACTCATGGTCTCATCCGCGGTCGGAAGCACCACGCCGCGGCGGACGAGATCGTATTCACCCAGACGTCGAGCCTCTTCGATCTCGCTGTTCTCTTTTACAACGATCTCGGTGTCGATGTTCAGGTTTTCTTTCCACATCCGGGCAGTCGCACGTGCGATCCGCTGCTGGGTGTCGTTGCGGTTGACAAGCATCTTTACGGCCGGAAAATTCAGCCCGTCGGGATAACCGGCTTCGGACAACAGCTCGCGGGCACGGATCCGATCCTGAACTATTCTCGTATCGGGCGATCCGCCGAAGGGCAAGAACTGCAGGGCCGGCCGGGTCGAGCCTTCGAGTTCGCCCTCGGTCAAACGCTCGCGGTCAAAACCGATCGCCAGCGCCTCTCGGACCCGCCGGTCGTTGAACGGCGCTCTTTCAACATTGACCTCGTAAAAATTCAACGCATTATGGGCCGTCCTTCGAAAATCTTCATACGGCTCTAATAGTTTCAGCACGAGAGGAGAAAATTCAAGATTCGTCACGGCGTCGATCGTACCGATTCGATAGGCATCGAGGGCGGTTTCAGCATTCTCCTGAGCGACAAAGCGTACCCTTTCCAGCTTGACCGATTCTTGGCCCCAATAGTTTTCGGATCTCGTTAAGACGACCGAACCTGCTTCGACTCCCTCGACACGGAAGGGACCATTAGTAACGATCGCCGGATCGGGCTTCGAGTCGCTGGGCGGTACGGCAGTGTCAGCGACGGGCCGAAACATCGGGTGCGCGACCAGTTTTGGAAAGTCCTGGTCAGGTAAAAGCAGCGTCACGCGCAAAGTTTGCGCGTCGATCGCCTTTACGCCGAAATTCTCGGCCGTATTCTTTGGCGTCCTGGCAGGCGAGGCGGAATTGGCTTCCGTCTCGCCGCGGGCGACACCGATGTCGGTATTCGAATTACTCTCAGAGGGCGGCGCGGGCGCAAGCGACGTTTCCAGCGAGGCGGTTGGCGAAGACGGTCCGGCCGGGATCTTTGCCTGTTTGGCAAATATTCCCGGCACCCCTTCGATATTGTTCAACAGGTCGGGGTAAGCGCTTGATCTGCCCAGAGCTGCCAATCTATGCCACGACCGGACAAAGTCATCCGCCGTGACCTGACGTCCGTCTGTCCATTTTGCGTTTTGACGCAAATGGAAGGTCCAGATCCGAGCGTCAGGACTTTTGTCCCAGGTCTCGGCGACGGCCGGTCTTTCGGCGAGGGTTTTCGGGTCAAGTTCGGTCAAGCCTTCAAAAATTGCCCGGACTATATCGGTCTCAGGCGGAGCAGCCGCTATGGCCGGATCAAAACTTTTTGGTGCTTTGCCGTTGCTCCACCTGAATTCCTGCTTAGGCGGCGGCGCGGTCTCGGCAAAAAAAGGCTCGGGTTTAGGTTTCTCGAGCTGTGAACAAGAAGTAACAAGCGTTGAAGCGATCAATGCCGGCAAAATACGTTTCATCTGGCGCCGGACCGGCCGCCAAATTGACGAATTTGTGGACTTTTTCAAAGACAACATTATAAAAACCGCGTTTCACCGCATATTGCGGCCGCTATCATCAAAAACTCTCAATAACCCGAAAACTTCAATCGTTTTTTGCCGGGTTTCCTCATATCCGTTTGATGTATCGATATCAAGATCGGCATACCGCCTTTTTTCTTCCTGCGGCATTTGTGCTGAGATCCGCTTTTCGGCCTCGGCCTTTGAGAGGCCGTCGCGGGCCATCAGGCGAGCCAATTGTATAGCAGACTCGCACCACACGACAATCAGCTTGTCGAAACGCCTGTAACCGCCTGATTCGATCAACAGAGCGGCGTCGATAATGGCAATACCGTCCGGATCGGAACTTTCGATCGATCTCACCCAGCGGTCCTGCTCGGCGAAGACCAGCGGATGGACGATCGAATTCAGGAGCAGGCGTTTTTTCTCGTCGGCAAATACGATCGCGCCAAGTTTTGCCCGATCTAAAACGCCGTCTCTGAGTATCTCGTTTCCGAAGGCTTTTTCTATCGCCTCCAACCCTTCGGTGCCCGGCATGACGACCTCGCGAGCCGTCTGGTCAGCGTCAAGAGCGTAGGCGCCCAGTTCGCGAAAAACTTCGACGACGAAACTCTTGCCCTGAACGTTCCCTTCTATCGGGCGGCGGAAAGCGGTCGGCCGTGACGCGCCGCCAGCTTTGTGACATTGAATTCCGCGATCTCGGTCAGCGTTAGCCCTAATTCATCGGCACAAGCCGAGATATACCAGAGCACATCACCAAGCTCGTCCTTTAGCTTTTCGCGGATCTCGTCGGTGATCTCGCCGTCAAAATCTTGCTGTATCTTTTTGACGATGTTTGCGACCTCGCCCGCTTC
>JBDTMQ010000255.1:0-3740 GCA_039934155.1 Acidobacteriota bacterium
GAATCGCCGCTGCTCGAATACACGCCAGCCTGCGCGCCGGCAAGCGCGATGTTTTACAACGGTTCGGCCTTTCCGGAGTTCAAGGGAAATTTCTTCTTCGGCTGCCTTCGTGGAACGCGTCTTATCCGCGTCACGCTCGACGGTCGTAAAGTTGTTTCGCAGGAAGACCTGTTCTCCGGAACGTACGGGCGCATTCGCGAGGTTGCAGAGGGGCCCGACGGCTATATTTACTTTTCTACCTCAAATCGTGACGGGCGTGGTTCGGCGGCAAAGGACGACGACCGAATTATGCGCCTTGTGCCAGTCAAATAACGTTGCTGCAGACTTATGAATTTCAGATTTATTTTCGTGATCTTGACCGGCGCCAGTCTCACGGCGTTTGCGTGCGGCGGAACCGGCGATGGCTCGGCGAATAATTCCGATCGTGCTGCGGAGGTCCCTAAACCTTTAACTGATGACTCTGCCGCTCAGGCGCCGACCCGAAGTCCGATCTCTGATGCCAGGCACGAAAACAGCGAAATGCCTCAGCCGACACCGTCATTGAACCCTTTGCCGCCGGATGCGCCCGGCGTATACGCGGCGATCGCCGTGATACACGATTATTATGCGGCGATCAATGCTCGCAACTTTAGAAAGGCTTATGAATTATGGTCGGGCAAAGGTGAAGCAAGCCATCAAACGTTCGAGCAGTTTCGCGGAGGGTTTTCTGACACGGCCGCGGTCGATGTTGACACGAGCGGCGAGCCCGGCGATCTGGAAGGTGCCGCGGGCTCTCAATACGTGACGATCCGGGTGCGTATAACGGCGCGGACCCGCTCTGGAATACCTCAGCATTTTGGCGGTGAATATGTCCTTCGCCGTTCGATGGTCGACGGCGCGACCGCCGATCAGCGTGCCTGGAGGATCTATTCAGCCAGTATGCAGGAACGATGACCAAACCGCGAGCGAACGCAAGAAATTCGGGCGACCTCCGTTCAATAAATACAGTGCGGAGTTACCTTCGCACCAACGAACAAGGGAGAAAAAACAAAAAATGAGAAATACTCGACTTTCTAAAATACTATTTTCTACAGCATCTTTGACGGTTTTGATCTTTGGTTATCAATCAGTTTCGGCGCAGAATACCGATCCAAGTCTGCCGCCTCATATCAGGGTCAACGGTTCGTCAACGGTGTCGATCGCGCCCGACCGTGCGGAGATAGACGTCGGCGTCGTAACACAGGCAGACAACTCTCAGGCCGCGGTCTCGCAGAACGCGACAAAGCTTGAGGCCGCGCTGTCACAGCTGCGCCAGCTATTAGGTCAAAATGCCGATATTAAGACCATAAGCTATTCGGTCACGCCGCAATACCGTTATCCGAAAGAGGGCGGCGAACCCACGATCATAGGCTATACAGCGACAAACATCGTAAGGGTAACGCTTGACGATCTGACAAAGGTCGGAACAGTGATCGACACGGCTGTTAAAGGCGGGACGAATCGCATTCAAAACCTGCGGTTCACGGTCAAAGACGAATCGGCGGCACAGGCTCAGGCTCTGCAAAAAGCAGCGGCCCAGGCTGCCTTAAAATCGAAGGCCATGGCGGCGGCGATAAATATGTCGGCCAGGCGGGTGATCTCACTCGTTGAGAACAGTTCGCCGTCATTTCCGGTCCGAGAGATGGCGTTTGCACGAGCCGATGCAGCGTTGACCCCGATCGAGCCTGGCACTATAGACGTAGAGGCATCTGTGACCTTAACGGTCGAGATAACGCAATAACGATGAGGAATAACAAAGAGGTATCCCATGAGTAAAGCTGGAACTAAGATCGATCGCCGTGAGGACGTCAATCCCGAAGACGGCGAACAAAAATACGGTGACGTAAAATTTGCTGATCCTGTAAATAATAAGTATCCAATAGACACCGAGGAACACGTTAGGGCTGCATGGAGCTATATTAACCATAAGGACAATGCGGCCAAGTATGAAAAGAACGAGGTGACCTCTATCAAAGACAAGATCAAAAAGGCGGCCGAGCGATTCGATATCGAGATCACGGACGACGATTAAAAACGTGTAAAATCGTCGATGTGAAAGGTCATCTTAACAGGACAGATTTCGCGGCGAGAGGATATGCCGTTTTAGACGATTATACTCCGGTCGATAAATGCGGATCACTGCTCGAAATGATCGCACGCTATCGGACGGAAAACACAGTGCCGGTCATTCGACGCGAGTCGGGTGATCGGCCTCTGCATTATTTTGTCATCGACGGCATTGGTATCCGCAGCCATCTGCCTGCAATAACGGACCTGTTCGCCGACGTGCAAAAGACAGTTGCTCAAAAGATCGACGAAACGCTTGTGCCGCTGCCCGACGAACAAGTAGCATGCAATATAAATATCACCGGACCGGGCGGATCATATCGATGGCATTATGATCGGAACGCGGTCACGGCCATCCTGTACCTGAATAGTTCTGAAGGCGGCGAGACCGAATGTTTCCCAAACTATCGTTTCCCGATGGGCCGCACGGACTCGGCGCTCCAACGACGCCTTGATTGCTTTATCAGCAGTTCATTAGTAAGGAATGTATTTGGCCGTCGACTTTTAGTAAAGCCCAAACCCGGCCGGCTGCTTATTATGCGGGGTGACCGATGTCTTCACAGCGTTCGGCCCGTAACGGGCAAGGGCGAGCGGGTAAATGTGATCATGTCTTTTGACACGCCCGGACGGGCGTTTGATATTGCCGACCAACTGAATAAATATTTATACAATGACTCCGCAGGATCGGGAGGTGATCCGAATTACAGGTCACCCCATGGGCAGCAAGATCAGAAAAGCGGCGACGATTGATAGCTGGCTGCTGGTCAGGTGCCTTTACTCGCTTTCCAGCATTTTTTTGGCATCGTCGATCTCCTGGAGGTGCTTCTCGGTTACTTTTGGGAAATGAATATCCATTGATTCGAGCGTCTGCACGATCACTTCTGAAACGGCCAGCCGGGTGAACCATTTTTTGTCGGCTGGTATCACGTACCATGGTGAACTCGATGTTGAGGTCGCGGCGATAGCTTCCTGATAGGCGGTCATGTATTCGTCCCAGTGTCCGCGTTCTTTTACATCGCCAAGCGAGAATTTCCAGTTCTTTTCGGGCTCCGCGATCCGATCCAGGAATCGCTGTTTTTGCTCGTCACGTGAAATGTTCAAAAAGAATTTGATGATATGCGTGCCGTTCTCGGCCAGGTACTGCTCAAAATTGCGTATCTGTGCGAATCGCTTATTCCAGATATCGGGGTCGGATTTGACCTGGTCAGGAAGATGCTGGCCTTGCAGTATCTCGTCATGGATGCGGACGACAAGCACTTCTTCGTAGTGCGAGCGGTTAAAAATGCCTATTTGCCCGCGTTCGGGAAGGTTTCGGGCGCATCGCCATAAGTAATCATGCGAAAGCTCCTCGTCTGAGGGCTGTTTGAATGAAACCACGTGGCAGCCCTGCGGATTGACGCCGCTCATGACGTGCTCGATCGCTCCGTCTTTGCCGGCCGCATCCATTGCCTGGAAAATGATCAGCACTCCGTGCACATCCTGTGCGTAAAGCATCTCCTGAAGCTCGGCTAGACGCCGAACATTTTTCTCCAGATCATTTACCGCGTCTTTCTTGTCCTTGTAATCACCGGTATCATTTGGCTGATGATCAGCAAGGGTGAATTTTGACTGGGCATCTACGCGGAACTTGTCTATTTTCATATTTTTATTCCCAT
>JBDTMQ010000256.1:0-13672 GCA_039934155.1 Acidobacteriota bacterium
TTCATAGAGTGATCGATCTACGACCATTGACCCGCAAGCTTTCGATCCTTCGCTCGACGAAAAGTCGTCGAATGTCAGAGCGATCGGCCCAGCCACTCCATTTATTTTGTTACCCGGTAATAGTGCGAAAGTTTGAAACGCGATCTGGTCGCGGCCGAACGGGACCGCAGACGCTATCTGACCTGGACGTCCGTAAACCAACGCGAGGGCCTCTAACAATGATATCCCGGCGGTTGGGATCCCTAAAGCCGTTGATAAACCGAGCGCCGTCGCGATGCCAATGCGAATTCCCGTATAGCTTCCGGGACCATTCGAAACCGCTATCGCGTGCAGTTGCTGATCAGCTATACCGGCCTTCTCAATAATCTTCTGAATATTGGGAAGAAGCTGATCGGAACTGCCCCTCGGTTCGGTGCCGACCCACTCCCCGACGACCGTGTCACCATCCAACAGCGTGGCACTTCCACCGTAAACGGCCGATTCGATCGCTAAAATATAGGACATCTATTTACTCATCGTCAGACGAAACAGACGTTGGAACAAAGGGCCAATTCGCTGAAACACGTTGCTCATCTGTGTCTTTAGCCGGGCTCCGTCATCAAATCTGCCTTCCATTTCGACGGTGGCCTGTATGGGGTTCGGAGGGATCCTCTTGCGTAACTGACGCAGCAACATCTTTGGATCTGATAGACAACTTGTAAGCGGGATCAGCGGCAGGTTTAAACTCCATTCTTTCTCAACGGTCCGGATCACCCACGCAGGGATCTTCAGTGCCTCGTCTCTGATCGGAGTATCGTCAATTCGCAAACCCAGATACTGATGAGCCAGTCCTATCGCGGTCACGGTCCAACCTCGTCTGATCGGTCCGGCCGCATTCAGACACCTTTCCCAGTCAAAATCATTCGGGCGGCTTTCCACCGCGTAATAAATATCCCACAGTCGTTCCTTATTTATCCCGCCCTCGACCAACCAGTGAGTACAGATAACGCGCAAATGATCTTCGGGACAGAGGATCCGCACCGGCGTTCCGTTGATATTTAGACAAACAGAGCGGACAAAAAGCTGCTCCCAAGGTGTGGTATCGAGCTGCCGCAATTCGCGATGGAGATCTATGCCCAGGCGGTGTCCGCTCTCGGCGATGCCGGCCGCTGCAGCATCGTACTGTTCCCCACTAACGGCAAGATCGATATCGGTATAATATCTGTTCCTGGTTTCTGGATAGTTTCGTGCTGAGGCCCATCCCTTTACTAAGATCGGCTCGATCCCTGCAGATCTTAGGAGATTAAAGGCATCGACAAGGTTTTTTTCCTGCCTGGACGCGAAAAGGAGGTACCACCGAGTGTCGTCGGTCATACCTCCATTCTTTCGTAACACTGAATTTCTTTCAATCAGAGAGACGGGCTCTCGTGCTGGATCCGGGGCCGCGGGCGGCCACGCCAACTAAGCCGTCGTTCCGCAAACGCCCAACGAACAGATCGTGGTGGGGCATGTTTTCGCAATGCATTCCGGGGTCGTCACACATGCGCACGAAGCGCTCGCCATGGCGCTTTGCGGTGCAACAAGAGACGCGATGATCGGTAGGCCTACCATTGAGGCAAGGCCGATCTTTTTGATCACTTCGCGACGGGATTCCCCTGAAAATGCCGAACGGATCTCGCTTTCGAGCAAATTGTTCTCGCTCAACTGGTCGATCGCTAACCATACGAAATCTTCGGATACTTTAGACCCGGCTTCGGTTTCGACGAGTTTCGCAATATCGGAAACCGAATTCTTTCCATCGCACGACTTCCATACTATGGCGGCTGTCTGGTTCAGGCAGTGTGCTTTGTTGCTATCAAGGTCATAGACCAGTATTTCGTCGGGCACCTCCTGAACTACGAGCCCGCTCTTTCGAGCTGTTGGGAACTGCGGGTTATTCATTTTCTCCTCCAATCAAATTACTGACCACTAAACGTAGTCAGATCAAACAAATCAATTATAAATGACCATCAAAAAAAGACAAGAGAATTTTGGCGCTCTCATGGGCCTCACCTCTCAAGCTCTTTGCGATTATTGCACGACTTACGACTTTGTTCAACACCTTTAACGTAAACTCCGTATTCTCCCGTATCGGGATCGTATGCGGTATAAGCTCGATCATTCCCTGTCCGGGCGTAAGTATCTCTGGCATTAACGTAGCCCCTTTTGAGTATTCCGTTACAAGTATCAACCCGGCCGGCACGGGTTCAGTGCCGACCACGGCACCTATTCTCTCGACCGGTACATCCTTTTCCTTGAGGTAAGTGCCAGAATACCGTTTGGAAAGCGGTCGCGAAAACGGATGGATCGAACCATTCTCGTCGATGACCGCATACTCATCCGAATAGTACTCGGCACCTAACCGGATCAACTCTTCGACAAGCGAAGTCTTTCCCCGAAAACTGTTTGCCGGCAAAATTATTGCCTGTCCGTGCCAGCTGACGACGCCGGCATGTACGAATACTCGATCTTTCGCAAATTCTGCGACCCTCAACCTCAACATGCTGTTGAAATAGCGGAAAAAGGGCCTCCGCGGACGAGAACGCGACATTTGCTTCCCATCCTCGAAAAAATAAAGCATCCCCTCAAGATCCTTCGCCATTCCAAACGAATGGGGCGGTTCGATTGCTACGTTTTCAATGATCGATAACTGTCCGTTGAGTGCTTTATATGCTTCTTTCAACGCACGCTGCAACAGATCTTCGGCATTACTTTCTACTTTTACTGTCACGCCGAACGAATTAAGGTAAAAGTGACGATCGAAACCGCCCAGATAGTTTTTACTATCTTCCATCGTCGATGTTGTCAGCGATGGCAGCCGTTAAAAATTTGTCCTGCAAAGCTAGCATTTTTATATATTTACGTCAACTTTTTTTTACGATATGCAAGCGTCAACAATCCAACGGAGACGGCTATGGTAGAGAAAATAAGCAAAATAACGAAATTTCCTGAAACTTTGAACGTTAAAAGCGCGGCCGTCGTCGTCAGGGCGCATGCGGCACCATACAACAATGCCACGCTGGCATGTGAGCGCCCGCCGATGACCATTCTTTGATAAAGGTGTTGCCGATGAGCCTCCCAAAACCGCTTACGTGCAAATATCCGAGAGATCAGTGTAAACAGTGTATCAAAGACAAATGGCCAGAGGAAAAAAAGGCTTATCGGCAACAAGAATGCGCCTGATGTTGACCTATTGGTGCCGAAGAGAAATGGCAGAGCGGCGAATGTAAAACCAAGAAAGGCGCTTCCCACGTCTCCCATAAATACCTTTGCCGGCTGCCAGTTTTGGATCAGAAAACCTGCGCTCGTACCTGCCACGACCAGCAAAAAAGGTCGAATATCGTTGATATTCAGCAGGTAGGCTGCAACGTAAAATCCGATGGCGGCGACTATTGCCTGCAGACCGGCGATCCCATCGATCCCGTCCATAAAGTTATAGGCATTGATGAGCCAAACGATCCAAATCACCATCAGGCCGGTCACGGTCCAAGACAGGATGGGGTTCAAAGCTGTATCGGCTTGGCCGCTGACGAACGAAACACCCGAACTGAAAACCAACAGAAGAGCAGAAATAAGGTGGACAAAAAAGCGCGCCTCGAACCTGATCGAATACAGGTCGTCTAACCAGCTGACGGCAGCGACAAGAGTTGCTCCGGCGAAATATCCCCAGGAAAAGCTTTTGCCGCTGTAGGTGGTTATTACTAGATAAGAGGCAAGGCAAACTATTACGATGATCAGTCCGCCGCCACGTGGCGTCGGGACAGAATGCGAACTGCGTTCGTTCGGTATATCGACGATCGATCGGCTTTCCGACCACATCCGGAATAGAAGAATTCCGAGGTAAGAAGCAATCGTCGCCGCAATAACTATCCCTAAGTCACACACAAACATCACTTACGCATTAATATCTTAGGCTCTACGTTAGAAAAGTGGCTGCCGTCACATTGCTGCTGTGTCGGCCGAGTCTAAAGCTCTGTTCAGTACGTTTGCAGTTGCAGCGTCGTGTGCGGGCTGTGCAAGCCATTCGACAGCGTACTTACGAGCATTCAACGATAGACGGTCAAATTCGGGTTGGTCCATGTCAACACACTTCTGAATGAGATTTTTCCAACCTTCGTCATCTGACAAATTTCTGATCCAGCCCACGTTTCGATCCTCGACGTCGGTCCAAACCGTGTTTTCACTGATCAGCAATGGCGATCCTGCCGCAAGTGCCTCAATAAACGCATAGCCAAAATTCTCACCCAGCGTCGGCAGTACGAAAAAGTGGCTTTTTACCAGTCGCGCCAGTGCCTCCGGCCGGTGCATAGCTCCGACCGCTTTGACAGTGACATTTGGACCCAGACGTTTGATTATCGCGTCGCACTGACGCCAATATGTCTCGTTTTCAATAGGCCCAATGATCTCAAAATGCACTTTTCCTTGTTTTATGTATTCGAGCCGCTCAAGAAAATATTCGATATTTTTTTTCCGCGTTAACCTGGAAAGGAAAACGAAGCGTCCTTCGCCTGGAACCTTGGCGGGCTTTTGATCCACTGAATAGTCGGGAAGAATGATCCGGGGTGCCAGGTCGGGAGCGATCATCACCTCGACGTCTCTTCCCATCAGGGAGCGGATCTCATCCTCTTCGGCACTGAACGAGGCCTTCCAGGTCACGTCGCGATATAGATCGACGAACTTTGAATACTTAAGGAACGCTTTTTTCTTCAGCGGTTTGGTCGAGAGCGCTCCGACCGAAAGTTCGCCGCAAGGTGCGAGTATAACCGGGACATCCCGAATCAACCGCTTACGCCGTGCATTGAGAAAGGTGATCACAGGCATGCTGAAAGCGCTGTTTAGATAAACCGCATCCGGCGCGACCTCGGCGAAAAGCCTTGCGAAGGTCGTCCTGTTCATCGTCTCATTCGAAACATAAAAAACGGTCGCGTTGCCGACCTTGTTCCAAGCATTTGTTTTGACCGATGTGTAAGGTTCCCGATTCCCCTTGCTTTCGTGATTTCGGGTGACGACAAAAAACTCGTATCTGTCGACAAACCTATCGATCAAGTTCGCGACGGTAAACATACCGCCGCCGCTCTTGTAGCCGGGAAGGTAATAATCGCAAAAAACAAGAAACCGTTTTTTCATCCGAGGGTGAGATCAGGAAGTATGTCGTCTGAGGTTCGTGTAACCTAAAACGATCTTTGCAACAGCGTTCGAGACATTTGGCGCCGTATATTCTGTCGGTGGGTCCCAGTTAACGCCGCCGTTCAATGCGATGTCGACCGACCGCAGGATCGAACGCGGCTCGACCCCGCTAATGATATTGCTGCCGCACTCCAGCGTTTCCGGGCGCTCGGTCACGTCGCGAAGCGTTACATTTGGCACCTTAAAAATGGCGCACTCTTCCTGCACAGTACCGCTGTCCGTCAGAACGGCTCTTGCATTTTTCTCTAGTTTTACAAAATCGAAAAAGCCCAACGGTTCAAGGAGACGAATGCGTTTTGTTTCCGGCGTTATGTTAAAGAGCTCAAGTTTTTGGCGGGTCCGCGGATGGACACTCACAAGGATCGGAATATCGTAGGTTTTTGTCAGTTGAGCGAATGCCTCAAAAACGGAGGTCAAGCGTTCCTTAATATCTACATTTTCTGCCCGATGCAGCGTGACCAGAAAATATTCGCCCTTGCCAATGCTATTTTGCCCGAGCGCCGGACTCGAGTCTATTTCTTTCTCGTAAGTATCAAGGACCTCGGCTATCGGGTTTCCGGTGACGAATATCCGTTCCCTGTCGATCCCTTCGGCGATCAAATTCTCTTTGCTTCGCTCGGTGTATGGCAAAAGAATCGTACTAGAGTGATCGATTATTCGCCGATTTATCTCTTCTGGGACGCGGTCGTCGTAACATCGGTTTCCGGCCTCCATATGAAAGATCGGAATTCCGCGTCTCGCAGCGGGAATCGTAGCCAGACCGCTGTTCGTGTCGCCGAGGATAAGTATTTTGTCGGGCTGCTGTTCGCCGACGACCTCGTCGGTCTTTTCAATTATCTGCGCGGCCTGTGCGGCAAACCTATCAGCGCGGATACCGAGATTTATATCGGGCGTTCGGACACCGAGATCCCGCAAGAAAATATCGCTCAGGCTCTCGTGATAATTCTGGCCGGTGTGAACGGTAATATGCTCGCAATGACGGTCGAGGACCTTCATCACGATGCTCAGTCTAATGATCTCCGGACGGGTTCCGAATATCGTGAGTACCTTCATATTCGATAAAGATAGAAATTACGACGTCGGCGTCAAAAACGATTTGATCTCCAGGTTGGCATCGGTCAAAAGATCTCGCAGCTCGGCAATCGAAATATTGTTGTCCTGGGACGAATATTCCGAGCTAAGCGCCGGCTTGAAATCCGAACCGTCCCGTAATTCAGGAAGCACAGGCAATATTACATAATAGTCGCCGTTTTCGACCGTTCTGAAACATTCTTCTTCGGACACCATGATCTCGTGGACCTTTTCACCAGGTCTGATCCCGGTGTAAACGATCGGTATATCCGAATCGCCGATAACCGCTTTTGCCAGATCGACAATATTTGCTGCCGGTACTTTAGGGACGAAGGTCTGACCACGCCTTCCATTTTTAACTGCTGCGAACACGGTGTCGACCGCCCGGTCAAGGCTCAGTAGAAAACGTGTCATTTCAGGCAAGGTGACCGTAACGGGCACGCCACTCTTTACCTGTTCAACGAATAGCGGAACGATCGAGCCGCGCGAGGCGATGACATTCCCGTATCGAACGCACATGAACCGAGTATTTGGGCAGTCGCGGTTTGCCTCGATAAGCACACGTTCCTGAAGGGCTTTTGTCATTCCCATGACATTGATCGGTTTGCAGGCTTTGTCCGTTGAAATGCCGACCACCGTTTCTACGTTCAGCCCGTGATCCCGGATCGCCCGGGCCACGTTCGAGGCTCCCATTATATTGGTAAGTACGGCCTCGACCGGAAAATACTCGCATGATGGGACCTGTTTCAGCGCTGCTGCATGAAAAATTACGTCCGCGTCTCGTGCGGCTGACAAGAGGGCGGCAAAATCACGAACGTCGCCGATCCTGAACCGAAGCAGATCTTGAGAATTCTGATAAATAACGTCGTCGGTCGCGGTGGTGCGGTGCATGTATTCGAGCCGCATATAATGCTGCTTGGCCTCATCCCTTGAAAATACGGTAATACTTGCGGGCCGGCCCATTTCGCCGGTCAGAAGTCTTTTTACAAGCGTCTGTCCCAGCGAACCGGTACCACCGGTAACCAGTATCCGCTTGCCTTCAAATTGATCTAATTTCTCCATGTTTCGTAGGGTGTTGGGTCAGCGGCCATTCGTTCGATCATTTCCGCCCAATCAGCCGGTCGAAAACCCGTTGCCTTTTGATACCGGGAAGAATCGAGGCTGCGGTCCAGAACGAGTTCGGTATCTTTGGTTATCTCGATCTTTGCCGCGAATTTGTCGTTGATGATCCTCAGCAGATCGAATTTGCTGATCCGTCTACTCGAGACGTGGAAGAGGCCTTCTAACCCGACATGCTCGGTCAGCAAATCATCGATTATATCCGCGAAGACGAGAGTTGGAAAGCCCGTATAGATCGCATTGGAAAACCCTTTTACTGTTCTGCCGCGATTGCAGAGAAACCATTCGACAAGACTGTGCGCAGTTCGAAGCTCCCGGCCAATGATCGATGTTCTTAACGTAATGCAATTCTCCGCCAGTACCTCGCCGAAACGTTTGCTTGTCCCGTAAAGGTCTAGGGCGTTTGGCGGATCGAGTTCAGTGTAGCTGCCGCGGCGGCCGTCGAACACACAATCAGTGCTGATTGTAACCAGTCTCGGCCCCCGTTTGGCTATTTCGGCCAGTTTTTGCGGAAGGATAGAATTTATCGTCAGCGATTGAACGACGTCTTTCGCGGACGGCACCTGTTTGATGATCCCGATAGAGTTTACGATCACATCCGGCATCACTTTATCGATAGCGCGGCGAACGGCATTGAAATCGCTAGCCTCAATATTTTCAAGGGTTCGCTCACGATCGAAGATGCCATATCGCGCTAATTCACCATAGCTGCCC
Organism: Acidobacteriota bacterium; assembly: GCA_039934155.1. GTDB lineage: Bacteria > Acidobacteriota > Blastocatellia > Pyrinomonadales > Pyrinomonadaceae > OLB17. Next base: position 8,110 of record JBDTMQ010000256.1, read on the forward strand.
CGGATCGTTGTCCAGACATCATTTCGTTTGCTCAAAATTTGGACCAGTTTATGGCCCAGCATCGCTGTCCCGCCAAGGATCAAGATTCTCATTCGTTTTCCAACTTTCTGACTACGACTTCGATCGAGTATTCTCCGTCGCTGTGTATCTCAGGGTCAGTGATCGTGTGGCCTTCGCTGCATTCTTTCAAATAGATCAATTCGTATCGATGGAGCGATCTTTCAATAAGCTGTGCGACTCCCCTGGTGTCGGGCGGTTCGTCTGTTTCCGGCAGGAAAAAATGTTTGTGATCCGAATTCCAACGTGAGGGAAGCGTTTTTCGCTTTTCATAAAGGTCTCGATGCGGCAGATACACGATCAGATAGCCGCCCGGTTTCAAAACGCGCCACCAGTTTTGGAGCGAGATCTCGGGCACGACCATATGTTCGATCGTGTGTGAAGAGTAAACAAAATCAAAACTCTCGTTTTTGATCCCTTTGAGGTATTGAGCGTCGCCGTCTTCAAAATCCCATCCACGACAGTTCTTTGCCAATATATCCCCGCCATAGCCGATATCGAGACCACGTCCCTGGCAATATTTATCGAAGAATCCCTCTCGAACTCTACGGGCATAGGCTTTCGAACTCTCGGCCTTAACCTTCGGGCGTCCGATGTACTTGAACCGCAGATCGCGTATCGGCTCGTATACGAACCGCATGATCCGGAGTAGCGGCCGGGGCATCACCTGATTAATGGTCTCTCTCATTTAACGATCAATTCTTCTCGCTGCCGTTCAGATCGCGGGCCGAGCTCGAGCATCTCGCTCGCTACTAGGTACACCTCGTCGACGCTGACCAGGTCCAGGCATTTATTCGAAAAAGGACAGATATCCAGATGGCATCCTTCACATTCGACCACCATCCTGATCACTTTATGATTCCCGGCCGGAACCCACTGACCGGGCCAGTCAGCGGCTGAGAAGATCGAAACGCACCTCGTACCGACCGCGGCCGCCAAATGCATTGGGCCTGTGTCGTTGCCGAGGTAGATCGAACAACGTTTTAGCAAAGCCGCCGCTTCCCTTACGGATAATTCACCTGCAGCATTAGCCCCGGTGCCCCAATGATCGACAAGCCGCTCGCCTTTCATACGTTCTTCATTACCGCCCAAGATCACAGGGAAAATATTATGGTCCGCGATCAGGCGGTCCACAGTTTCCTTGAATCTTTCCTCGTCCCAGATCCGAGAGGGACGTTTGCCGCCGCATCCGATCGCGACCAGTCGGCGTCCCGGCTGATATTTGCTTTTCTCGAGCCATTCAGCGGCAGCAGCGTGCTCGGCCGCGGTCAGAAGCAGGTCGGAGATATGAAGGTCAGCCTCATCGAATCCATTTTGTCGAAGGCAATCTACCAGGAATTCCCCTTCGGACGATACCTTTTGCAGCGGCCTTTCGCCGACCAATCCCAGTCGGTGCTTCCGATAGTAGTCGGCACCGACCACAATCTGGATGCCGGCCCACTTAAAAAACATCATGTCCCTCTGGATCTGTTTAAGCGACCGTTCGCGGGGCGGCATATAAAACACGGCGTCGAATTTGGAACGGCGGACCTCAAGTAATGTCTTTGCGACTGCAACTGCCTTCCCAATTCCAGAGACATTGGTCGGATATGCCAGCCAGTCATCAAACAGATCGCTCTCAGGCAAAATGTTTCTAGGCGAAAGGTAATCCTTGTTCCGGCGGTCTTCGTTCGATAAAAGCGTTACGGTCGCGTTCCGGTAAGCCTTTCTGATAGCCCAAAATCCGGGCAAGGCCACAATAGTATCTCCCAGGTGTCCAACACGAAATACCAGGATCTTTTTCAGATCGGGCTTGAACTGCTCAAGATCTTCCATGTTTTAACGCGGCGTCCAGTTCGTGAGCGAGGATCGGTGTAGTGCCGACCTTTTCAACTACGATGCCGGCGGCAAGATTTGCAATATGCGCGGCATCCGGCAACTTTTGGCCGGATCCCAGTGCGACAGCCAGCGTAGCGATAACCGTGTCACCGGCTCCGGTGACGTCATAGACCTGCTTTGCCATGGCACTCAGTCGGATCGGATCCTGAAGGGACTGGATAAGTTCCATGCCGTCTTCGCCGAGCGTCACGAGCACCGCGCCGAACGAAAATGCTTTCAACAACTGAGCGCCGGCAAGGCCCGCGGTTTTCGCGTGATCGCCTTCCAGATTTGCTGCATCGATAGCCTCGCGGCGATTAGGCGTAACGACAGCGGCACCACGATATTTTGAGTAGTTTTTCCCTTTTGGATCGACCAGCACCTTTTTATGAAAGCTGCCAGCGATCCTAATGACCATTGTTGAGAGTTCCTCGGTCAACAAGCCTTTTGAATAATCCGACAAGACAACGATGTCAACATTTTCGATCTGTGCCGTCAATTTATCAACAACTGCTTTTTGATTTTCGGCACTCAGTTCAACCGGGTCCTCCTGATCGATGCGTACGACCTGCTGGCTATGTGCGATCAGCCTGGTTTTAACTATGGTCGGGCGACCGGGGACCTCGACAAGCCCTGAAGGATCAACACCTGATTCAGTCAATGTCGAACGCATCAACGTTGCTTCGTCATCGTCGCCAACCGTTCCGATCAAAATTGCCGTGGCGCCGAGTCCCGAAATATTTGCGGCGACGTTTGCCGCTCCGCCTGGTGCGTAGGTCTTTTCTCTAAGGTGAACAACGGGAACGGGCGCCTCGGGCGAAATGCGATGAACAGTGCCCCACCAATAGCGGTCCAACATGACGTCGCCGATCACCAAAACCCTGACATTCTTATAATCGTCGGTGATCGACATTCAGGCTGTTCTCTCCTTTTTGGGGTCTGAATAAGCGGCGTCGACCATTTCGCACCAGATATGCGCCGAGGTTATGTGGGCCTCTTGAATTCGTGCAGTCCGTTCCGAGGGGACCATCAGGACCGCATCGCTTAGGCCGGCGAGCTTCTTACCTTTGGCTCCGGTCATTCCGACGATACAGCATCCCCGCTTACGCGCCGACATGACAGCCGCTAATACGTTTGGCGAATTGCCGCTGGTGCTGATCGCGATAAGGCAATCACCTTCGGAAGCCAGTGCCTCGACCTGCCGGGAAAATACCCGCTCAAAACTGTAATCGTTCGCTAGAGCCGTCAAGGCCGAGGTGTCAGTAGTAAGAGCGATCGCCGGGAGAGCGATCCTCTCAGTTTCATATCGACCGACAAATTCAGCAGCAATGTGTTGTGCATCGGCAGCGCTTCCGCCGTTTCCGCAGATCAAGACTTTCCCGCCTTTCTTAACCGTTGATATCAACAGTTCTCCACACTCACGTATCGCCTCGGAACATACTTCGATCAGTGCGTCAAAAGTCCTGGAATGCTCATCAAGGGAGTTCGATACAAGGTCATCGCCGTTCGAGGCCGGGGAACCCTTCGGACCATTCAGCTTTTCGACGATAGATGAAGTCGAATAATTATCGAGTAACGGCAGTGAATGAACTTTTCCGCCGGCCGCGAGTACGATGTCGGAACCGATGATCTCGTTCGGGTTCCAGTCACCGCCCTTTACAAGAATATCGGGCATGATCGACCTGATCAGATTCTCTGGCGTCAGCTCATCGAATATCCGCACCTCGTCGACCGACCTTAGTCCGGCCACCACAGCGGCCCTGTCTTCCTGATTCATGATCGGACGTCCAGGCCCTTTGATCCGGCGGACCGATCCGTCGCTGTTGATACCAACGATCAATTTATCCCCGAGAGCTCTGGCTCTGTTGAGAAGATCAATATGTCCTGGATGTAGGATGTCGAAACACCCATTTGTAAAGACGATCATCTATTATTGTTCTTGGATCGATACTAAAAACGCACGCTCCATAAGATCTCATTCGGCCAACGCCGTACGGGTGTTTTCCGGGTTAGGAAGTTTTCTGGAAAAGACGTTGACGATGATCACGCCGATCGCGGCGATAAGACCGATCTTTACGATCAGCGAAATGATGGTTCCATAAAAACCCTCGTAAGAAATGGCGGTCAGCAACATAAAATAAATTGCTCCGCGCCAGATAACGAACGGACGATCTTCTATCAGCGCGCGATAAATGAGCCGTAAAATTATGCCCAGGATGAACATGCCGATGGCGATACCGATGATGCCAAAATTCCTAAGAAGATCGCCGATCGGTGTGACCGTGAACGAGTTTTCGCCGTAATCAAAATACAGCTCGCTGTATTTTCGCGGGTCAGAAGCAACAGGCTTATCTTTCCAGATCATACGCGGTACAAAAGAGGTCGCGAGGTCCTTCCATATATTTCCGTCCAGACCGTAACTTTCCTCATACGGCTGTAATTGTTCGTGTCGTGAAACCACGACGCCCACCGAACTTACGGCCTCGAGTCGTTCCGCAAGTGTAGCCATGCCAAACTGCAGAGTGCTTAGATTATCGGCTTCCGACACACGCTCGAGTGTGTCGAAAATGCTTCCTGCATATTCATCGGCACTTACTTGATCTTCCGTTCCTTTGATCGTCCTGAAAGTCGTTCCATAGATCACACCGACCAGTAAGCATACAAAAAGCATCGCTGCTGCCCAAACAGTCCGCTTTATATCTAGCTTTCGCCCGGACAAGGAATAGGCTATTACCACAATTACAAACAGCTGTAACAGGCTGCCACGATTGCCGAGCAGCATTGCTTTAGCGAACGAGGTCAATAAGAGGAGTATGGCGATCGTTCCCGTGCGGACGTCGAAGCCGCGCTGGGAAAAAACGAAACACCATAGGATGAAAGTGGCTTCCATCCAATACATTGTCGTCAGATATATCAGACCGTCAAACGATCCGGTTTCAACGACTTTTTGAAAACCGATGATCCCCAGGAAAAAAGCCGCCAGCGAGATCAATATTCCTGAGAAAAGCAAAAGCAAACTGGGACCGACCGAGGTCGACGGGATATAATCACGGTCCGGGATCACCCGGCCGACAAGGGTACCAAGCTTATATCCTATCGGCAAAAAGTAACCGGCCGCAAGGCTCAAAAATCCCAAAGCGATCAATGAAACCGTTAAGGGCAGGTCGTATCCCGGATCTTCGATAAATTCCAGAAAGTAAGGCTGCGACCAGCCGAACGCAAGAATGATCCCGCCTATGCCAAAGGCCGGCAGAAAATATGTCCACGTAGCAAAAACGATCGGGTCATGAAGCTTAAATTTTCCCAAATAGAAAAGGATACCCGAAGGAAGCGCAAATACGGCGATCAGCGCGATCGTCCATGGCAACAGGAAGAGATACGGGTATGAACCCCTGACATCGATCTGAAGCAAAAACGCACCGAGAACTGTCGCTACTGCGACACCCATTAGGATCATGGCCGGCATTAAGAAACTCGATTCTCTTAGACCCAGCTCAAGGCCAGAGCGCGTTACGGACATACAAGTGCTTGCTGAAAGATGGTATAAAACCTTTTTCCTCGAAAAATCATAACTTGGACGCTATCTGTTTTCAAATAGCTGTCCGTCGAAGAAGTCGGGATTCAAACGACCTTTCCGAGGTTAGGATCT
>JBDTMQ010000257.1:0-3481 GCA_039934155.1 Acidobacteriota bacterium
CCGACGATGTGCCGTAATTTGCGGCCGTCCGGATGGTGCTTAGAATTCCGGTGCCGGGCGCGGCCAGGTCGACGGTAACGATACCAAAATTCGAGCCCGCGTTCTTCTCATCGGCCGATGTCGAATTCGCGACCGAAATGATCGACGGCGACGTATAGCTAGCGGGATACGCCGGATTGACGTCTGAATTCCGGGCGTCGTTGCCGGCGGCAAAAACGTTCAGGATACCCGCGTCGCCCATAGCGTCCAACGCGTCCTTGGTCGCCTGATCGTATCCGCAGGCCTCTGGACAGCCGCCGTACGAGTTGTTGGTTACCCGAATGTTAACGCCGCGACCTTTCATCATCCGGACGTAATTATAAGCGTTGATCAGCATTGCCGATGTCGAGCTAATCCCCGCCGCGTCATAGATCTTTATCGCCATTATCCTGACGTTCCAGTTCACGCCGACAACGCCGACACCGTTATTGCCGACCGCTCCGATAGTGCCTGAGGTATGCGTTCCATGACCGTGCTCGTCTAACGGGTCGCCGTCGTTGAAATAGAAATCGTAGCCGTAATAATCGTCGATAAATCCGTTGCCGTCGTCGTCGATGCCGTTGCCGTTCACCTCGCCCGGATTGGTCCACATATTTGCGGCAAGATCTTCGTGGGTATATTTAATGCCGGTATCGATATTTGCGACGACGACCGATGTGCTGCCGGTCGAAAGGTCCCATGCGGCGGGCGCGGATATCTTCGTCAATCCGTACATGCTGCTATTCGGGTACTGTGGATCGTTCGGCGTAGCCGTCAGGTCGTAATAAAAATTGGGTTGAACGGCGTCGACGCCTCTCAGACCTTTGAATTTACGCAATGCTTCGTCGACTGACATGCCGCTCGGCAGGCGTATTCTCTGCCAGCCGATGTCGCCCAGGCGTTCGACTACGTTAGCGCCGGCCGCTGACAGTGCGGTGGCCGCAAGCGTCTGATCCGTTCCACCCGAAAAACGAATGAGGACCTCGTCTTTTACATATGTGCCTCGGCCGGACGCCGCTGCTGCAGTCGTTGCGGCGATAAGAAGCAGCGTGTATAAAAATGCTTTTTTCATCTTTCGAAAATGGCAATTGCGCTCATTGGATCGGATCGCTGACGCAAAATACGCTGATATTAAATGATTTACAGGAGAATTGCGAGGTTTTTTACTGCAAATGCGGGCTTTACAAGTTTAAGTGGGGCGGCTAGTGGGAATCGAACCCACGACATCCAGAACCACAATCTGGCGTTCTAACCCCTGAACTATAGCCGCCGCAAACCGGTCTCAAATCTGAGATTTGAAATTTCAGATCATTTCGCCCCCGGCACGACTCGAACGTGCGACCCACAGCTTAGAAGGCTGTTGCTCTATCCTGCTGAGCTACGGGAGCATATCCAAAAGCAATCTAAAATCTTACCCGCCGGTTCGGGCCAAGTCAAACGTTATGCAGCCGACGCATCGCCCTTTTCGATCGATAAAAGCATCCGTTCGAAGACCTCAGTCAGATCGAGTTCGCTGGTATCGATGACCACCGCGTCGTCGGCGATCGTCAGCGGGGAATCGAGTCGTGACACATCCCGGTCGTCGCGCTCGTTGATCTCGGCCAGCGTCAGTTCATAGGTCGTTGCCCGGCCTTTTTCGGCATCTTCCGCAAAACGGCGACGCGCACGTGCCTCGGGCTGTGCAGTCAGAAAGAACTTAAAATCCGCATTCGGGAAAACGACGCTGCCGATATCCCGCCCCTCGAGCACGCATCCGGTTTTTGCGTTCAGGCCGATCGAACGCTGGTGATCGACCATCGTTCGACGTACCTCTGAGATCGTCGATACGACCGATGCTGCCTGTGCGACCACTAGGGAGCGGATCTCGGTCGAAACATCCTCATCGTCAAGCATTATCTTTAGTGAATCGGGTTCGCCGACCAGCTCAATGACCGCCGTTTCCGCGATTGCGGCCACACGCTTTTCATCGTCGAAAGGTATCTTTTTACGCAGGACCGAAAGCGCCACGGCGCGATACATCGCACCGGTATCCAGGTAGAGCAGGCCAAGTTTTTTTGCCAGCATCCGGCCGAGCGTTGATTTGCCGGCACCCGACGGGCCGTCGATCGCTATGATCATTGCTTTGACAATGTTTTACGGACGTTTTCAGGAAGGTTTTGCCAAACCATCATATAGGATTTTGATACAAGGTCCTCAAGCTCGTCCTCATCAATGGCGTCGAGTTTTTCCACCAGGACCCAATGATACCGGGCGACATAAGGCGCCGGCACGATGCCGTCCTTTTCGGTCAATTCGGCAAATCTTTCAGGTGTGCATTTAAATGAAAGCTGGCCGGTGTCGAGTCCGGCAACAGCGAACATCTTGCCGCCGATCAAAAAACACAGGTCGTTGCCCCACTTGATGTCCTCAGTGACACTGGGAAACGAAAGGCAAAACTCCCTGATCTCTTCAAGGTTCATAAAAAGTTAGCCGTTGGTCGATCGCGTCGGCCCGCGGCTCATACTAAAGAATATCAGAAAGTGCTTTGAGCGTCGTGTCGATATCCGCTTCAGTGATCCCGAAGTGTGTCACCATCCTGATCGAGTATCCAAAGCCGATGGCGAGAATGCCCCGTGTTTTCAGCTCCGCACAAACGGACGCGGCGTCACGCCCCGCCCCAGAAACGTCGAAGATCACGATGTTCGTGGCTACGCGATCGGCATCTATTTCGACGCTGTTGATCCCGGCGAGGCCATCCGCAAGCCGCCGGGCATTTTGGTGATCACGGACAAGTATTTTTGGCGATTCCTCAAGAGCAACGATACAGGCGGCCGCTAAAATTCCGATCTGCCGCATTCCGCCGCCCATCCGCTTTCGGCAAATGCGTGCCTTGCGAATAAGATCTGCCGAACCTAAAAGGATCGAGCCAGCCGGAGCGCCCAATGCTTTCGAGAGTGTGAACATTACTGAATCGCATTCTTCGACAAGCGCAGCAACGGGCGTATTCAAAGCCGCGGCCGCATTAAAGATCCTCGCGCCGTCCATGTGCACGGGCAGCCCGGCGTTATGCGCCTTTTCGCATATCTCTTTACAAGCGGCCGCTGTCATCACGCTTCCGCCAGCAAAATTATGCGTGTTCTCGAGGCAGATAAGTCCCGTCGAGCTCTGGTAGTACGGCCCGTTTATTTTTAACACCGGCTCGATCTCACCCCAGGTCAGATGGCCCGCTCCGTCCATGCTTTTGACCGCACGGATCGTAACGCCCGAATTCACAGCCGCCCCGCCAAGCTCAAAATTAAGGATATGCCCGCGTTCTTCGATCACGATCTCCTGCCCTGGTCGCGTAAGGATATTGACCGCGATCTGATTGCCCATCGTCCCTGTCGGCACGAACAAAGCGGCCTCTTTCCCAAAAAGTTCCGCGGCGCGTTCCTGCAGCCTGTTGACGGTCGGATCTTCGGCAAAGACGTCGTCGCCGACCTCG
>JBDTMQ010000258.1:0-10781 GCA_039934155.1 Acidobacteriota bacterium
AGCGGAGCGTAACGTTTGTCGCCGTCCTTTACGAATCGCGGGTTTACAAAATCGATCTGAGCGAGCTGCTGCCGCTGGCTGAGTCGCACGCGTGCACCGCCCTGCCAGAGACGGCCAAGCAGGTTAAAATGTCTGATATCTGCAAATCCGCTAAGGCCCAAATCCGTCGAAAAGCCGCCGCCGTACGAGAGTATTCTCGGCGGCTGTTCCTCGACATTGATGATCAGATCGATCAACCGGCCGCCGTCGGGACGATCGCCGACAGCCCTCGGCTTGATCGTCACTTGTAGAAAGGCGTCGCTCGCGTACAGATTCTGCTCGCTTGTGTAGATGTCCGACGCACGCAAAACCTCGCCGGTTCTCAAAGTCAGGGCTCTGAGAACTGCATTTGTTCGCGTCCGTTCATTGCCTGTAACCAGGATCCGATCAATGAAAAATCTTTTCCCTTCACCTTCGACCTGAAGTCCGGCCTCACCGCGTACCGCAGCCTCAGCCGAAAAGGGATCGACCCGGTGTTTTATCTGATAGACCACCTTGAAGAGTTTTTCGGTTGAACCGGCCGGCGGCGTCAACTCGTCGACCGAATAATCGACTATCGTGTCGAAGTATCCCTCTTGCGAATAGAACTCGGCGATCTTCCGCTGGCCGTTGCGTATCTTTGCACGGGAAAAATAAGTTCCCGTCAGAGCCGGCAGCTTTGCGGCCAATACATCATCGGAAAATGTCGAGTTGCCGGTGATCTCGACACCAGAGATGATCGTCCGCGGACCTTTGTCTGCCACAAATGTAATGATTATATCCGTGCCGTCAGGCGATACGCCCTGATTTACCCGAACGGTGGCATCCCGGTAGCCGAGTTCTCTCAACAAAGAACGGATCGTGGACGCATCTTCATCTAGTATTCTCTCGCTCGTGTAGCCGCGACCGTACCCGAAAAGCGGGATGATACCGAGTATGTTCGCTTCCTGAGATTCTAGAACCGTCTTGACCTCTTCGATTGGCAGCTCGTCGGCACCGCGAAGCCGGATGTCGACCAGCTTAAGCTGGCGATTGAGATCGACCTGATACTTTAGCTGTACACTTTTGTTCGCCAACTCGGCGCTGCTCAATGCCGAACATAAAAATTCGGTGTCGTTGGCGATAGTCGTTGCTTCACCTTCCACAAGAGGCGGCTCGACGGAACATACAGCCTTGACGTTGACGAAGAAGTATCCCTGTTCCTGGTAATGGTTCTCGAGACGCCTTTCGCCCTCGATTATAGCAGCGTAATCCAGCGTTCCTTCGCTCTTTACCGGCAGCAGCTTCTGTTGGGTTCCTTTTCCTACGCGGTCACGTTCGGCCTCGACGATGACCTCAACTTTCGGCCCGCGAACCCCTGTCAACTCAAGCGTAACCTTGTTTTGGGCACGGTCGTAAACAGTTCTGGGTTCGTTTAGCCGCGGTGCCAAATAATCGTCTTCACGCAATATCTCTCGCACCTTATCAACATCCTTCGTCAGTTGTTCGCGTGAATATTTTGCACCCGGCGTTAACGTTACCTCGTCCGCCAAACGCGTGTTGTCAAAGCCCTCAATGAGTATTTTGAATGAATCGACGACTGCCTGCTCACCCGGCGTTACACGGAACACAACGCCGACCTCAGTTTGGCTTTCGAGTGGACGCTGGGAATACGCGACCTCGGCCTTAAAGAATCCGCGATCTCTCAGGTAATCGAGTATCACATCGGCGTTGTTCTTCAGCGTTTGTTCGGTAATGGCTGTCCCGGCCTCTAACAGGTTTAGCTTTAGCAGCAGCTCTTGTTCGGTCACATCGTCGCTGTCGCTGGCGACCTCGACCGATACCCGCTGCGCTTGCACCTTTCGTTTTATAGTGAATCTTAGACGAACGGCCCCGGGCAAATCGGGTGTAGCCTCGACCACTATCGAGGCTATTTGTTTCGTTTGATAAAGTTTGTCGATCGCGTCACGTATTCGTACAGCTGAATATTGTGTTCCGACAGTGTCGGCTGCTATCGAGCGAAATTGTTCACTGGCCGATACGTTCCGGTCGACCCCTTCGAACGCGACGGCAACGTCCGTGATCCTGAAGTTTTCGAAATTCTCCTGTGCGTGTATAACGCCCACCGCTGCGAACAAAATGATAAGAACAAGGGGCAAATAGACCGCGGTCGAGGCGCTGCCCGGCCCTGAGCCGACGGAAGGCCTAAAAAACCGTATATTTATGACCCACTTGTTCAATCCAATTTTGCCGCTATTACCTAATTAAACTTTTCCGTTCCTTAAAATCTTCGCCTGAACCGGATCTCGAAACTAAAATTGTCCCGGTTTCGCGTAACGTTGCTCAGCGAACGCTGTTCGTATTGAGCCACAAACGAAAGCTTGTTCGACACCCGGTATTCGAGCGCCAGTACCTGATTCTGGTCCTGCGAAAGATTGGTGGCATACGTCACCCTGAGATTATTATTTATCTGTCGACCGACCGTCAGACGCGCCGACGGATTTAACCTTTCGCCAGAAATAATAGGATCGATCTCGAAAACATTCAGGCCGAATAATTTGTCTGTCGCCTTTCGGGCCGGGTTATTGATGATCGAATCGGCCAGCACTTCGGCGACGGTATTGATACCGGTCTGGGCGAGCGTCGGAATACCTGATTCCGTATTCGACAAGTTGCCGGTCGTAATAAGCGAAATAACATCTGCCTGAGGAAGTGCCGGACTTGAGCGGACCGATGCGTTAAGAAGCTCAGTGTCGGTCAGCGGTCCGGAAAGATTCACAAAGATCTGGTATCCGGCGATCTCGGATTCGGCTTGAAGCGTGATGATCGGATCGATTTCCGTATTCGGCGGAAAATCTAGAACGCCCCGCTGGACGATGTATCGGTCCTTGCGAAAAAAGACCGTTCCACTGTTTGCGGTTATGCGCCCTGAGATCTGAGGGTGGTCGGTAGTTCCGGTGACCCTGAGTGACGCGCTGGCGGTGAGGTCGGCGATATTGTTCCTGATGACCAAAGCGTCCCGTCCCTCGACGGTCAGGTCGAACTGTGTCGACCCGAGCGACGAGCCACCACCGGACAGCGAAGCTTCGCGGCGTGCGCCGACGATATTCGCAAGCTCAATATCCTGTGTATAAAGACTCCTGCGTGCCAGTATCTGGCCTGAGATCAGAGTCGAGAGACCGCCGCTACCGAACCGCCGTCCCGATATCTCGAGCCGCGCGTCGCCGGTCGTAATAAAATCCTCAGGCAGCGGAACGGTGATGTTGGTTCCGGTCAGCCCGACCCGAAACGAATCCAGCTGAAGATTATTGCCAAATAGAGCGCCGCCGCTGGCCGTGAACTGTCCGCCGCCCAAATACCCCGTCAGCTGGTCGATCTGGGCTTGGTCAGCCGAGAAAAGGATACGCCCCTTCAATCTCTCGAATGTCAGACGATCTGACCCGATAAAGGTTGCGACCGCAGCGTTATCCAGCGTTGCAGTACCCGAAACGCGAGCCGTTCGGTTGACGCCTGCAAAGCGAACGGCAACGTCAGCATACCCGCCAAAAAACAGATCGCTTGCGGAAATTGCCGGAAATGCGTTTAGAAGTGCGAGGCTGAGACGACCGTCGATAGAAAGATCGTTCATGCCGTCATCATTCAAGGCCTTTGTGCCTGCAATGGTTACATTCGAACCACCGCCCGAAAATCTCGCCGGTTCGAAAGTGATCTCCCGCGGGCTGAATCTGACGACGACCGGTCCAACAGCGTTTAGCGGTGAATCCTGGATGAGAAGGTCGAGCTGAGAAAAACGTGCGATGCCGGTCAAACCCTGAGCGGTATAGGAGATAGTTCCGTCCGGATTCCGCTGCGCCAGATCTCCGCCAAATTCGACGCTGCCGGTTCCGGTGCCGGCTAACGAGATAGCCTGAAGCTGAGGTATCAAAGCAAAGAACGGACGGAGCGGGCTGCGATCAAGCTGGTGTTCGACCCGGAAAGGCAGATTCTCACTTCCAAAGTTCAAAGTAGCGCTGACGACCTGCGGCCGTCCTTCGAGCTGAGCGGTGAGATCCGCCGTTAAGACCTGATTCGCGGTGTTTCCTTTAAAAGAAACGATGCCGAAAGCATTCTCGTTTATGACTACGTCACGTGCCGTACCGTTAAATGAGATGTCAAAGGTCGATGGCTGGTCAGAATCGCCAACGGCCCTTGCTGTGAAATCCGCCAGGCCGGCGATCGTCGGCACAGACGTTCCACTCGGAAGGAGCGAAACGGCAAGGGGCAGTGGCAAGCTTTTGCCTTCGAGATTCAGATCGAACAGCCCGCCGTCGTAATCATAAGTTCCGCGGGCAGAAAGAAAACCGGCGCCCAATCGAAGTTCGCCATTCTGTATCTCAATACGCGAGCCGGAAAACGCTGCTTTTACATTCAAGCTGTCAAAGGTCTGTCCTGCAAATGTGCCACCCTTTGACGAGAGTTCGATCCCGCCGCGAGAGTCGTTAGGCAGACCGGACAGGTCTACTGTTCCCGATGTTACGCCCGTAAAATCACGGAGGCTCTCTGGAAGGTTTACTGGCAAAGCCGCCAATAAATTGCCGGCGTTTACGTTGGTCAGAGTTGCGTGAACCGAGGTATTGTTCGCACCGCCGGTTGGTACGTTTAGATTGAATGCAATTGTCCCGCCCAAACTCTCTTTTAAAAGGCCGTTATTGAGTTCGACACCCATCGGCGAGACTGCCACTTCCGTCGTCAGGGATCCGAGTTCACGCCGATGGGCCGACAGCGAATCGAGCGACGCATTCCCGTTGACCACCGGATCATTGAAATTCCCGGTCAAAGTTCCGTTGAATCGAAGCCCACCCGCAAACTGAAGCTGGAGAGAATCTAACTGCCGAGTCACGTCAGGCGCAATGCCCATCACCCCTACAAGCCGGTATACCTCGGACGCGTCGGTCGAGTTCAGCGCCAGGGTAAGATTCGAATCGCTTGTTCTCAGATCAAATCGGCCGGTCGCGTTCAATTCGGTCTTATCGGTCGTCAGCCGTGCCTGACCGATGCTGAAGAGACCGTTGGCTGCATTGAGCTCAACCCTTCCGTTTACCGGCACGAGACCGCTGTCCGAATTGCCAGCCTGCGCGGCGATATTCGCGTTGATCGTACCTGTGGTCGTGTTAATGTCGGTTCCGGCGAACGTGATGTCAACGTTTCCATTCGTTCGGCCCTGGAGCGGTAGAATTCGTCCGCCCTGAAGCGCGACGAGTTTCGACAGATCGAGATCGTCAAATCGCGCAGTTACTTGAGAACGGGACCGGCTGTTGAATGCGACCACAGCGTTTCCGTTCAAACTGCCTTCCATGACATTTGCAGTTAGGCCGGTAAGTTCAGCGCGATCGTTATTGATCGTGACGTCGGCTCTTGCCGCGCCGAGCGGAACGCTGCCGACAATGCCGCCGCCAATGCTCATGTCGGCGCTTGCCCTATACCTTCCGGAAGGTTCGAGAACAAAAACCGGCTTAGCGATCTTTACGCTCGTCAGATCGCCGCCCGGCGGCAAGGCACTGCTCTTGGCCAGAACAACATTTCCCGCGTCGATGTCGTTCGAGGTGCCCTCGATACGCCCCTGGCGAATGGTAAGCCGAACGCCCGCAATATTCACCGATCCGAGCACGGCTGCGTCCGCATCAAGTTTGGCGAAGCGCAGACTGTCAGAGTAGATGACGGTCTCGGCCGGTGTATCACGGATCGTAACGAGCGGAGAATTTATTCCCGAAATACGGACGCCGGCGGCGTCGAAACCGTCCGCACGCAAATTGGTCAGATCGATATCGGTCGAACGGGGCAGATCGGTCAGCGACATTTTATCGGCCGACAGTTGCCGTGCTTTTGTATTCTTTATGTTAGCCGAGCTTGCCCTGAGGCCATCGATGTCGACGTTCGTCCGGTCGACCTCGTCACGAACGCGCACGTTTTTTCCACTCACACCCTGGATCGAAAAAGCCTTAGTTCGCATCTCGGCGGCCGTGGCCCCCGGCGATTCCAACTTTGTTACGCCGTTCTTTCGTGAAAATTTCAGATCTCGCGCCGTCAATGTTTCGAATTCGCTGTCTGCAACAGAAAAACGCTGAGCGCGTCCGTTGGCGGCGGATGCCAAAAGCTCGCGGTCTTTCATCTCCGCGACCGCGTCGGAGAGGAACAGTCCTGCTACCGTCAATGATTTTGAACTTGCCGCCACCGCCTGAAGGTCGCCCATCCACCGAAAGTCTGTGCCCGTCCCCCGGACATTCCCGGCCAGCTTAGGGAACTCGACCCTGAAGTCTTCGAATGTTAGCAATTCGGCGACAGCCGTTCCGTTAGCGTCGTAAGAAGTGTTTGTCCCCTGAACGGTCGCCGATACATTGACACCCTTTAGATAAACACCTTCGGCAGTAAGCGACTCTGAATCGACGATGCCTTCGACGCGGTAATTCTCGCCCTCGCCCGACACCCGGCCTTTAAAATTACCGACGCCCCGGATCGACGAGCCTAACGGAAATATCGACGTGGTCTGTGTCAGGTCAACAGTAGATTCGATATTGAGATCGTATTTAAGGCTCGCCCAGTCCGTCAGGCTGCCGCTCATCGTCGAGACCCCGATCGGAGTTTCAAGTCTGAATTCAGCGATCTCGGCCCCGCCGCGATCCGCAATTCCGGCCACTCGAATATCTATGTCGTCGAGCCTGCGTTCGTCATAAGTGAAGTCAGAATCGGTACTGGACAAATTTATGCGATAACGCTTTTGATCGTCGGGAACCGAAGAGTCCTCTGGCTCAAGAAAGAACTGTATATTATTGGCATTGGCGTCGATCTTTCGGGTCAGGTTACCGAAGTGAACCACACTGTCTTTAAGGGCAAACTTTACCGATCCATATTTGAAATTGACACGTGATCCGGGCTCTTGCTCGACCAATTGCAGATTGGAAAAATTCGAACGGCCGTTGTCGTCGAATTTTACCCACACCTCAGCACCGTTGATATCGGTCGTATCGACGGTAATGGCGCGGCTCAATTGCCAGGAATAAAGGTCTTGTACGGTCAGCCCAAGGCGCGCATCGCGAATAAAAAAGAGGCGGTCGCCCGACACACGGTCGTTAAATGTCGCATTCTTCAGCTCCAGCTGAAGCGGCGTAATGGTGACACGAAAAACATCCGCATCGAAGACGATCCCCATATCGGCCATCTTCGATACGAATTGAGCTTTAATGTAAGTGTCAAATACGCCGTAACGGTACGATACGACGGACAACACGGCAAGAATCACGGCCAGGACGCCGGCCAATGCGATAGCAAACAGGACATTTCGGCGAGAAAAGTAAGTTCGGGCGCGGCGACGCTGCGGCGGCGAAACCCCGTCGTCGTTCCCATTCTGATCGGTGCCATCTTCCCTTTGTTCGACGTCTTCTTGCGGCATATCAGTTTCCGGTATTCTGGGGGAACGTCCGGTCTATAAGCTTACGGTTTCGGTGATCTCAAGGCCGAATGCCTCGAGAGCATTTATTCGCGGTGGGTGATTCGACAAAAGTCGTATCCGCTCGACACCGAGATCTTTTAGGATCTGGGCCCCGATGCCGTAATCATGCAGCTTTCCATATCCAGTTTCCTGTTTTGCGGTCTGAAAATCAATACCTTTTTCGGCCATCAGGGCGTAGGTACGCAACTGATTGACCAGATCGAGATTGTTCTCCTTCTGACGAAGATATAAGACTACGCCCAGTTGGGCGTCAGATATTTTTTGGAGAGAGGAACGAATTGCGCTTGCCGCTTCGCCCAGCGTACTGCCGAACATCGCGAATGTTACGTTCTCGGTTTGGACGCGAACAAGGGTCGGCTCGGTTGTCCCGGAAACGTCGCCCATGGTCAAAGCAACATGCGTCTCGCCGTTGATCACATTTTCGAACAAGATCGCCCGAAAAACACCATACTCCGTTTGAAGATCGGCTTCGGCGACACGGCGGACAAGTGTCTCTTTCTCGATACGGTAGCGCACCAGATCGGCGACCGAAATTATCTTCAGGCCGTGTTTCGCCGCGAAAACCTCGAGTTGGGGAAGGCGGGCCATCGTACCGTCATCGTTCATTACCTCGCAAATGACCGCAGCCGGCGTGAGTCCCGCAATGCGAACGATATCGACGCTGGCCTCGGTTTGACCAACGCGAACGAGAACACCGCCACGTTTGGCTCGCAAAGGAAAAATATGACCCGGCCGGGCGAGATCGCCGTGTTTTGAGTTGGGATCGACCGCGGTAAGAACCGTCTGGGCCCGGTCAGAAGCCGAAATTCCGGTTGTTACACCTTCGCGGGCCTCGATCGAGATAGTAAAAGCCGTTCCCATCCTTGACGTGTTATCGGGCGTCTGCGGATGCAGCTGAAGCTCGTCACAACGATCTTCGGTCATCGGCATACAGATCAGGCCGCGGCCGTGGATAGCCATAAAGTTGATCATCTCGGGCGTGATCTTTTCCGCAGCACACGCAAGGTCTCCCTCGTTCTCGCGATCTTCGTCGTCAACGATGATTATCAGCTTACCGGCCTTGATATCTTCGACGGCCTCGTCGATCGTTGAAAGTGGCATTTTTACTTCGACACCTCGTTCGGCTTTCATAGCTTGATTCTATACAAATAGGACGCAAATGCGCATCGAGTGCGCCTTTATTAAATATCCAGGGAACGTAAGTACTGCCTGAATTCGTCCGCCAGGTCTTCCCGTTTTAATGCAAATTCGACAGTGGCGATCAAAAAGCCCAGTTTGTCGCCAGCATCGTGTCGCACGCCCTCAAGTTTTACCGCATAGAAAGGCCGCGTTTTAAGCAAGATCCGCATGGCATCGGTGATCTGTATCTCGCCGCCGGCTCCTGGCCGGGTTTTCTCGATCGCGTCAAAGATCTCAGGCGTAAATATGTATCTTCCGATAATTGCCAGGTCGGACGGTGCATCCTTGAATGCCGGTTTTTCGATCATGTCGTGAATTTTGAAGACGCCGGGCTCTACCTCTTCGGCGTCGATAACGCCAAACCGCGAGATCGCCTCGCCGTCTACCTGCATCGTCGCGATCACGGGCGCCTCATACTTTTCATATACGTCGATCATCTGCTTGAGTGCCGGAACCTCGGCATCCACGATATCGTCGGCCAGCAGAACGGCAAACGGCTCGCTTGCCGCAAAATCTTTCGCTTGATAGATAGCGTGGCCGAGTCCAAGTGCTTGTTGCTGCCGCGTATAGCTGATACGAGCGATGTCCGATATTTGGCGAACCTGGGTAAATAGATCCTCTTTGCCTTTTTCCTTCAGTACCTGTTCGAGTTCAAAAGAGATATCGAAATGATTTTCGATCGAGCTTTTTTCCCGGCCGGTGACGATCAGGATCGATTCGATTCCCGATGCGACAGCCTCTTCGACCGAGTATTGGATCAATGGCTTGTCGACAAGAGGCAGCATTTCTTTGGGCGATGCCTTTGTCGCCGGCAAAAATCGCGTACCAAGGCCGGCTGCGGGGAAAACGGCTTTGCGAATTTTTTGATTCATAAAAAGACTGCTAAATTAAGAGTTTCCGCCGCAGGCGGCATAATATTTCCTTTATGTTAGGGGAAACGACGCGTTGAAACAACCTCCAGCAAAGGCTTGCCGGAAGTGCGAACGGTTCGATGATGTGTATTTATGTTGGATCTTAATTTTGTGCGCGAAAACCTTGATGCGGTCCGCACCGCCCTGGCTAATCGCAATTTCTCATCCGCACCGCTTGTTGCATTCGTCGAACTCGATGCTGAAAGGCGGCGGGTGATCGGTGAAGCCGACCGATTGAACCAGCTTCGCAACGCTGCAAGCCGTGAGATCGGTGCTCTCATGCAGGCCGGAAAGCGTGATGAGGCGGATGCCCGAAAAGCTGAGGTTTCGAGCCTTAAGGAAGAACAGTCAAAGCTAGAGGCCCTGCGCGAAGAGGCCGAAACCAGCATGCGCGAGCTGTTGTCGGGACTGCCGAACATTCCTGCCGATGACGTTCCGGTCGGAGCGGATGAGACCGCAAATAAAGAGATCAGGCGCTGGGGCGAACCACGCCAATTCGATTTTGAGCCGAAGGACCACGTTGACCTCGCAGAAGCGTTGGGAATACTGGATCTCGAACGTGCCACCAAGATCGCAGGCTCGAGATTCGCGATCCTTAACGGCAGCGGCGCAAGGCTTGAACGGGCCCTGGTAAATTTTATGCTCGATGTTCATACCGTTGAGCACGGATATCGGGAAACTCTGCCGCCGTTTCTCGTGAACAGAAAGTCTTTGTTCGGAACGAATCAGCTTCCGAAGTTCGAAGAAGATCTGTTTCATATAAGAGACGAACGCGGATTTGCATTGATCCCCACCGCCGAAGTGCCGGTAACGAATTATCATGCCGAGGAAACGCTCGATGCATCGGACCTGCCAATAAAATTCGCCGCCTATTCGCCCTGTTTTCGCAGCGAGGCGGGAAGTTACGGGCGCGATACGAGGGGTCTCATAAGACAGCATCAGTTCGAAAAGGTCGAACTGGTCAAGCTTTCCCTTCCTGAAAACTCCGAGACGGAGCACGAAGCGCTGACCGCCGACGCTGAGCGCATACTACAGCTGCTGGGGCTGCCTTATCGCACCGTCGTACTTTCGACCGGCGATATGGGTTTCGGCGCAATAAAGACATACGATATTGAAGTTTGGCTGCCGTCTCAGAAAACCTTTCGTGAAATTTCGAGCTGTTCGAATTGCGGCGATTTTCAAGCGAGACGTATGAACATGCGTTTTAA
>JBDTMQ010000259.1:0-7264 GCA_039934155.1 Acidobacteriota bacterium
ATTTTCCTGAAGGCAAAACTTCCGTTCGTATTTGCGGGTAAACGGCGATTCTCGTTCGGCGGAATGGAGACGAGCCGTCTGGCTTTTAAACCACTTTCGTTTGACGATGCAGGACGTTTGGTCGAGAGACTGGCTGCCGAATACGAGGTAAGAATTTCGAATTCGGCACGCGATCTGATCGTCGTTCAGCTAAAAGGTAACCCCCGCCTGATCAGCGCCTTCCTGCACAGTGCATACGTTCGCGAGCGACTTGAGAGTTTTCAGAGCGTCGAACAGGTCTATTGTGATTCGCTGTTTGGCGGCAGCATCGGCCAGCGATTCGATTCGATTCTTAAGTCGTGCGATCTTTCACCCGAATCGGAGCGCGACGTTATCAGCCTCTTGTTCGTAACAGCCGCCACCCCGGAACTGCGACTTTCGACCGAAGCATGGCGTGAACAGCTCGGCGAAGACGGATTTGAAAAGACGCTTGAACTGCTCAATCTGAACGAGGTGCTTAGGCTCAATTCATCACATGTCGAGGTAAGCGACGAAAATACAACGCTTAATGACTACGTTGCGTCCCGATTTCGGCTCGAAGTATCGGGCGAGAACCGGGCACTCGTTTACGGCGGATCACTTGCGGCATTTATCCGGCGGGCTCCTGAGATCATGAGCTCGCATTATCGCCGGATGTCGGCTCTCGGGCTTCGCGGCGTAATGGCGCGTTTTGCCGGGCAAAAGATCCCGCGGGCCGCTATCAATTATGATGACTATAGGGCTGACCTGAAAGGCTTGACGGACGCGGAGACCTGGGCGGCTCTGGAGAATGCCGACACATATATTCCACTGCCCAAGGTGTTTTTTGTGTCAGATACAGTTTCGCTCTATCGTCCTATAGAAACATTCATCGAACGTGAAAGATCGGCGGCGGCCCGGGGGTTCGATGCCGACGGAGGTGAGGTCATCTGGCTGGCCGCTGAAGTGGATTCAAAACTTGAGGCTGACGCTGAGACCGCGGAGTTTTGGTGCGACCGGCTCGAGACCGCTGCGATCAAATGCGATCTGAAGAATTATGTGATCTGGTTGATCGCTCCGGAGGGCTTTTCCGACGACGCTTTGCGGATCCTAACAGAGAGAGGAGCGATCGGGTCCTGCCGCCGTCAATTTGAAATGCTGCGTCATCTTTTGGGAATGACACCGGGAAAAAAGAAGACCGCCGATCTGCATGAATATGAATTCACAATGCCTATGGACGATGAGGCCGAGCTGATAGCCGCCCACGCCGTCGAAGAGATCGCCAAAAGGGCCGGCTTCGATCCCCGTTCGATCAATCAGATCAAGACCGCACTCGTTGAAGCCGTTATCAATGCCTCGGAACACAGCCTTAGCCCCGATCGCAAGATCTCGCAAAAAATTGTGGTCTCAAACGATCGGATCACGATTACTATCGCGAATCGCGGATTGAGAATAAAAGATCCAAAACCTGATCTGACAAATAATTCCGACGGTCGACGCGGCTGGGGACTAATATTGATGCAGCGGCTGATGGATGACGTCTTGGTCGAGAACACAGATGATGGAACCAGAATAATTTTAATTAAATTACTGCAGGCCGAGACGGCAGAAAAAGTGTCTGCCGTGTCGGCATCCGCTGCGTCCGATCTATCTTAAACCGCAACACCTCTCCCTTCGCCGATCGCACCCAGACCGGCCTTGGCGTTCTGCTCTATTGACGGATGCTCTGGATCAATTCTGATACAGGCGGCAAGATGTCCCGGTTTGATCTCAGCCAGGGTCGGCTCGATCTGTTTGCACTCGCTTATGGCGTACGGACAGCGGGTGTGAAAACGACATCCCGAAGGCGGGTCGAGCGGTGAGGGTACATCACCCGTAAGGATCATCCTCTCGCGGACGGCTTCGATCTCGGGATCGGGAACCGGCACGGCCGAGATCAGCGCTATCGTGTATGGCATTAACGGGTCACGGTAAACTTCCTTGCCGTTTGCCAATTCGACGATCTTGCCGAGGTACATCACGGCTACGCGATCAGATAGATGCCGGATAGCACGCAGGTCATGTGAGATGAAGAGATACGTCAGGTCCTTTTCGGCCTGAAGTTTTTCCATCAGGTTCATGATCTGCGCCTGAATTGAAACGTCCAGAGCCGAGATCGGCTCGTCAGCTACGATAAATTCCGGGTCAACGGCCAACGCTCTCGCGATACCTATCCGCTGCCGCTGACCACCCGAAAACTCATGCGGATAACGCTTGAAAAATCGACGGCTGAGCCCGACGGTTTCCATCAGTTCCTGGACCTTTTCGTTTACCGAAATTCCCTTTGCCAATCCAAAGGTACGCAGCGGCTCGCCGATAATATTCCCGACCGTCATTCGCGGGTTGAGACTCGCGTACGGATCCTGAAAGATCATCTGTAGATGCTTTCGATGCTCGCGCATGCCGGCCTGCGACAATGCGGCCAGATCACTGTCGCGGAATGTGACGTTTCCGCTCGTCGGCTCGGTCAACCTGAGGATCGCTTTACCAAGCGTTGATTTGCCGCAGCCGGATTCGCCGACCAGGCCGAGAGTTTCGCCCTTCTTAATATCCAGCGATACGCCGTCTACTGCCTTCACATATCTTGTTTCGCTAAACAGTCCCCCGCCGTGCTTAAAGTACACCTTCAAGTCGCGGATCGAGATCAAAGTGTTATTTTCGTTTGTCGTCATTTGTATTTCAGTAACGTTTATTTGACGGCCGGTTTCTCGATGGCGATGTCGTTATATTCATAATTGATGACCGCTGTTTTCAGCGGCCCGCCATTGTAAGTGACCTGGACCCGCTGAGGCAGCCCGTCGTCGCGTGCTACCCACAGACGCGAAATATAATCGCTTCCGCCTTTGACGGCCTTGCCGTTGTACTTATAGACCATCGATTCCTTGCCGTTTACCGTCTCGTCACCGGTATATTCGACCGAGCTGATCCCTTTCAGTCCCTCTTCGGTAAATGCATCGCGCATGCTAGGGATCGACGAACCCATGTCGACCGGCGAACGCATCCAGCGCCCGTTAACGTTCAGGTAGGTCTCCTTGCCAATGATGACCGTTTCCATGGTACCGGTCTTGATCCGATACCGGTCGGGAGCTACAAATTGAAGCTCGAGTTTCATAGGCGTAGAGCCTTCGGTACTCATCTTTGCCTGAAACGACTTTGACTGAATAAATCGGTTCGAGGCGTTACGCACGTCGGCGACCGGATCGCCGCTCGGTGCAAAAGCGCCGCTTGACGGTGCTTCCGCAACAGAAGAGTTAGACGCGTTTGCGACGTTTGTGGGTTCGTCCGAGCGGGTCGTGAAAGCGGGCCATTTACAGGCGCATATTACGGCCGCCAGCACGATCAGAGGCAAGAGCTGATTACTAATGCGTTTCATTTGTTTCAGCACGCGATGTGGCGTAGACCTCGGAGGCAAAATGGCATAGCGAGTGGTGATCCTGGTTTATCTCAACAAAGGGCGGGAATTCGCGGCGGCAAATATCCTCGACGCGATAGCATCGCTCCTGGAACGGACATCCTACGGGCAAATGGGCAACGTCGGGCGGCAGGCCGGGTATCTGAAAAAGGTCGGTACCTTCCTCATGTGCCGGGTCGGGAACGCTCTTTAAAAGGCCCTTGGTGTACGGATTCGCGGGCGTGGCAAAAAGCTCGCGCGTCGGAGCCTGTTCAAACACCTTGCCGGCGTACATCACGATGATCTTGTCCGTCATGCCCGCCACAACGCCGAGATCATGCGTGATCAGGATCACGCTGGTGCCCATGCGATCCTTTAGGTCCCTGATCAACTCGAGGATCTGGGCCTGAATGGTAACGTCGAGCGCGGTCGTCGGCTCGTCGGCGATCAACAGCTCAGGATCGCACGCCAGGGCCATTGCGATCATCACGCGCTGTCGCATGCCGCCCGAGAATTCATGCGGATAGCTGTCTATCCTGCTGGCCGCGTCCGGCATGCCGACCGTTTTCAGCATCTTTACGGCGTGGTCGCGGGCCTGCTGTTTGTTGTGGCCCAGATGAAGCTGTGTCACCTCCATCAACTGCGTCGATATTCGCAGGAACGGATTGAGCGATGTCATCGGATCCTGAAAGATCATTGCGATTCGCTTGCCGCGGATCTTTCTTACGTCGTCGATCGAAAGCGCGCGGACATCGATCCCGTCAAAAATAATGTCGCCGCCGACGATCTTTCCGGGCGGCTCGGGGATCAAACGCATCACTGAAAGATTGGTCACCGATTTACCGCTTCCCGATTCGCCGACAATGCCGAGAGTTTCGCCCTTTTTTAGCTCAAAGGTAATATCATCGACCGCCTTGACGACGCCGTCCTCGGTCTGAAAATAGGTTTTCAGTCCGTTGACCGAAAGAATTGTACCGTTTTGATTGATCATATCGGAGTGCCGCTGAGCGGCGGCCAATGCCGAATTTATCAGAATTTTCGCGTCTGCGGATCGAGCGCGTCCCTTAAACCATCACCCAAAAAATTTAGTGAGAAGAGAGTCAGGGCCATCGTGACGCCCGGAAAGATGAGCTGCCAGGGAAAGATCGCGATATTCTTAACGCCGTCAGCGGCCAGGCTTCCCCACGATGCATAGGGCGCCTGTACGCCCAGTCCGAGGTATGACAGAAAGGCCTCGGTCAACATAACGCTCGGAACGGTCAGCGTTGCGTACACAATGACCGGGCCGAGGGCATTAGGAACAAGATGTCTGAAAATAATGCCAAAGGTCGAGACGCCTGTCGCTTTTGCCGCTAACACAAACTCTTGATTTTTCAGCGACAGTATCTGCCCGCGTACGACACGCGCCATCGTCAGCCACGAGACCAGACCGAGTGCGAAAAAGAGCAGAAAGATCTGGCTCAGGCCCTGATTGCCGGCACCGCCGAAGCGTTCCGAGAACCATTGGATCCAGCTGGGTGTATTCGGCCCGCCGAAAACCGAAAGCAGAACGATAACGATCAAAATGTAGGGAATTGCGTAGATGATATCGACGATTCGCATCATCAGGTTATCGATCCGGCCGCCGAGGTAGCCGGCGATCGCACCGTATGACACGCCCACGATCAGTGAGACGATCGTCGAAATGATGCCGACCATCAACGATATGCGGCCGCCCTGAAGCACCCGGGCCAGCATATCGCGGCCGGCCTCATCAGTGCCCATCCAATGCTCGCTCGATGGCGGGAACGATTTGATCAGGTCGCCGTCGGCCGGAATGTAATCAGCAGTGAGGCCCGTTGTCCAGCGGATCAAAGGCGGACCGATGGCAACCGCCACGACCATCAATGCAAGGATCACCAGCCCGAAAACGGCCAGCTTGTTCTTAAGCAGCCGCCGCCATGCGTCCCGCCACAACGATGCTCCTTTTATGATCTCGGGTTCTTGATTCATAGGATACTCAGTCTCCGCCTTTCATTCGATCGAGCTCGGACCACGCGATTATTCATAACGAATCCTGGGATCCAAAAATCCATAAGAAATATCGACCAATAAATTAAAGATCATGATCAGGATCGACAGGAATGCGACAATGCCAAGGATCAGAGGCTCGTCCCGGTTGAGAACGGACTGAATAAAAATGTTGCCCAGGCCCGGAATTGAAAAAACGCGTTCGACGACGACGGTCCCGGCCAGAAGCGATGCAAGCGCCGGCCCCGTGAACGAAACCACCGGGATGATCCCGCCCCGCAGCCCGTGCTTGAGAAGTACGGTCGTTTCGTTCAGACCCTTGGCTCTCGCGGTCCGGATATAATCAGACCGCATTACCTCGAGCATTCCGGCCCTTGTGAGTCTCGCGATATAAGCGGCATAGATCGCCGAAAGAGTGATGACCGGCAGGATCAGGCTGGAAAACCCGCCCCATCTTGCCGGCGGTAAAATATACCAGCCAAGCGCAAACGCCAGCACAAGCACCGGCCCCAGCACAAAATTCGGTACCGACAGGCCCAGCATGGCCAGAGCCATTGACCCGTAATCCCAAAAAGAATTCTGTTTGAGCGCGGCAACTATTCCGGCAGAAAGGCCCACAAAAAGCGCGAGAATGTACGCGAGAAATCCGATCGTTGCCGAATACGGCAGATGGCGGCGGATTATTTCGTTGACCGTCTGCCCGGGATATCGCAGCGAATCACCGAAATCGCCCCGGACGATGTTCCACATCATTATTCCGTACTGCTGATACCACGGTTTGTCGAGGCCGTATTTTTTTCGGATATTCGCCTCGACCGCAGGCGGAAGCTTTTTCTCGGTCGAGTAAAAGTTTCCAGGCGCAATTCGCACAAGCGCCCACGTTAAGGTTACAACCAGCAAGGCCATCGGGATGATAATGAGCAGCCGCTTGAGTATGAAACTGAGCATTTATCCTCGTTATTCTGCGGTTGCGGCCGTCTTTTTTACCGCTTCAGCGGCCTTGACGTGCTCATCTTGAGTAGCCGTAAGGGCGTTTATCTGGGCCGTGACGGCAGGATCGTTTTCTTTCATTATAGTATCCATGTTCTGCGTCCACTTATTAGGATCTTGTTCGATATAGACGAACTTCCACGCATGAAGCGTTCCCGGATTCGGATACATCCCCTTTACGTAGGGCTTCTTCATCCAGCTGGTTCCGGCCGTACACAGCGGAATTATAATTTGCTGCTTCATCACGTAATATTCGGCCGCGGCCAACATTTCGAACCGTTTCACCTCGTCAGTTTCTTTGTTTGCGTCGTCAAGCATTTTGTCGTATTTGGGATCCCACCACCCGGTCGCACCATCATTTTGCGGCGAATAAAAAAGATTCAGGAACGTAAAAGGGTCCATATAGTCGCCCACCCAGCCATTTCTTACGACGCCGTCATATTCCACGGCCGAACGATATGGAAGGAACGTCTTGAATTCCATGTTCTTTAGCGGTATCGAAATACCCAGATTCTGTTTCCATTGTGCCTGGACAAATTCCGCGATCTTTTGATTCGACTCGGACGTGTTGTACGTAAGCGAAACTTTCTCTGCCGGGAACTTTGGCGATGACCATCCGTAACCCGTCTTTTCGACCGGATATCCCGCTTCGGCCAAAAGCTTTCGGGCTTTTTCCGGGTCGAATATTCGGGCCTGCCATTCAGCCATTGAGCTTCCCTCTTTGGCGAGCAGTTCGCCGTATACCTTTTGCCGTGAGGCTTCGTATTTCGGAAAGATCCCTTCGGGCGTAAAATCGACAAGCGGTTTCTTTGTTTTTTGAAAGGTCGCTAGGGCCTC
>JBDTMQ010000260.1:0-3954 GCA_039934155.1 Acidobacteriota bacterium
CCTTTTTTTGGCAATTCTGGCTGTCTCAACTGCTGCGGCTCAACAGACTTTGATGCCGCAAAAAGTCACTTTAAAGAACGGAAAGAGCTTTGTTTTGAAGATCGCGGAAGGCTTTGAGGTAATCCCGGCCGTCGAAGGTCTCAAGCGCGTAAGGTTTTTTGCAAGATCGCCCGACGGCCGAATTTTCGTGACAGATATGCATAATCTGACCGACAATAAACGCGGCACGATATACATTTTGGACAAATGGGATCCCGGAACAGGAAAGTTCGGCTCGGTCACCGCCTATCTCAAAGGGCTCAGAAATCCGAACAGCGTTCAATTTTATAGGGACCCTCAAGGTCAGGACTGGATTTACATCGCCGAGACCGACAAGCTAACGCGCCGGCGATTCGAGCCCGGCGAGATTTCGCCCTCCGACACGCATCCGCAATTGCTTGCGAAGTTCCCCGATTACGGGCTCAGCTATAAATACGGAGGCTGGCATCTGACACGGACGGTCGCTGTTTCTCCGAACGGAAAAATATACGTCTCCGTCGGCAGCAGCTGTAACGCATGTATCGAAAAGGAAAAGATCAGGGCCAGCATCATCGAAATGAACCCGGATGGCAGCGGTCAACGTGAGATCGCCAGCGGCCTTAGAAATGCGGTCGGTTTAAAATGGATCGGCCAATCGCTGTGGGCAACTAATCAGGGCTCAGACCATCTCGGTTTGCAAAAGCCGGACGAGACATTTTACCGGATCTGGCCGCCATCCGGCACCGGCGGAGCGGACACGGTTGCGGATTACGGCTGGCCTTACTGCCACTCATCGAATGGAAAGATCTTTGCCGATCCCAAATTCAAACGTCCGGGTGGTTGCTCTCAGGTCATTCGCCCCAATGCCTTCTTTCCCGCCCGAAGCTCAGCCCTCGGATTCGACTTTTTTGACGATGCCAATTCGCCGGATTCGATAAAGAATGCATTTCTTGTTTCGTTGCATGGATCGACAAACAAGGCCATCGGGCATGGTTATAAGATAGTTGTGATGAGAAACGGCGAGGGGCTAAAAAACTTTATAACAGGTTTTTTGCAGGGTAAGACCGTAAATGGCCGGCCATGTGACATCTTAAAGGTGGATCCGAATTCTTTCTTTTTCACCGATGATCACACGGGCGTCATTTATTATGTTAGAAAACGTGGCTGGCGGTCGCAGGGGCCGGTCGCGTCGGAACCTGCCCGGACTGAGCCGTCTGAAAGCCCTGTTGCGGCTGCATCAACAGCTCCGCCGCCCAGCGGGACCTGTTGGTCGCCGGGCCTGATCATCGCCGGCCTGGTTTTCGGCCGCGTGGTTAAACTTTTTTGAATTGTTTCGGAATACCGCAATAATGTATGCTCGATATTTTGGGCAATAGTTTATGAATATCGGTATCACGGTTTATCCGACATACGGCGGCAGCGGCATCGTCGGTTCCGAGCTGGGACGGGAGCTGGCTGAACGCGGACATAACGTTCATTTTATTTCTTCGGTACTGCCGACGCGGGTTACCGAGTTGGGCGGTCGCGTTCATTTTCACGAGGTCGAAATGATGTCTTATCCGCTTTTCGAGCATCAGCCTTACGATCTCGCCTTGGCGACGAAAATGGCCACTGTCGCCCGTGCCGAAAAGCTCGATCTCCTTCACGTTCACTATGCGATACCGCATTCGATCAGCGCCATCCTGGCCCGCGAATCGATCAAACAGAAGCGTTACGTTCCCGTCATTACGACCCTGCACGGAACTGATATCACGCTGGTCGGCGCTGACCGCAGCTATCTGCCCATAACGCGATACGGTCTGCAGCAATCTGACGGCGTCACGGCCGTCTCCCGGTTCTTAAAGAAGGCTACGATCGAGACCTTTGATTTTGATGATGTCGAAGTGATCCCGAATTTTATCTGTTCGTGTCACTACCGGCGTCAGCCGGAACTGCCGCTTCACGAAAAACTTGCGCCGAATGGCGAAATGCTGATCACGCATGTTTCCAACTTTCGGGCGGTTAAGCGGCCCGTCGACTGCGTCGAGGTACTTGCAAAGGTCAAACAGCAAATGCCTCGGGTGCGGCTGGTGATGGTCGGCGATGGACCCGAAAGATCGGCGGTTTACTATCGGGCCGAGCAGCTCGGAATTCTGGATGACGTAACTTTTGTCGGCAAACAGGCAAATATCTCTGACTATCTGGGCGTATCGGACGTTTTTCTTTTACCCTCAGAATTGGAATCTTTCGGTCTTGCGGCACTCGAGGCCCAGGCATGTGAGGTACCGGTCATTGCGACCCGCATTGGCGGTCTGCCTGAAGTTGTTGCCGAGGGCGAATCAGGATTTTTGAGCGACGTTGGTGATATTGAAAAGATGAGCCAGGATGTATTGAGATTGCTGCGGGACGACGAGATGAGGCTCAGTTTTGGTCAGAAAGGACGTGAACTCGCGATCGATCGTTACGGTTCCGATAAGATCATCCCGCAGTATATTGCTTTTTACGAAAGTGTACTGGCAAAGACGGCTGCCGCCGCCGCTTAGGTTCTCGAGGGAGCGGACAGAAATGTCCGCTTTTGTTTTTATGCTCAAACGATACATGCACAAACGAGAGCGGCATTTTGCGATGCTCAATGACAATCGCGTCGTGCGCCCGTTCGAATGGGGAACGGAGTTTATTGCTGAAAACGCAAACGGCGGCGATCCCAGAAAGCTGTTCAAGGAATTCTCTACTCGAACGCTGGCTGAAAGCGAGCAATTCTTCTTTAGTGCCCAGATCCAGGATTACCGGCTGAACAGCTCGGCCGATCCTGTAGCAAATGAAAACAATTCAGTCGAAGATGAGAACGACAGACGCTCCACTCCTCAAATTCTGAGCTGGACCAGCGGCGTTACAACACCGTCGATCGAGAATAATTCTGCTTATGCCGCATATTTTCCGCATGAAACGAACCGCAGATCAGCCGTTGTCGTACTTCCTCACTGGAATGCAAAGGCCGGCACCTATTTCGACCTTTGCCGTTTTTTTAACAAGGTCGGCCTGTCGTCATTACGACTTACGCTTCCATATCACGAGGAACGGATGCCGCCCGAGCTCGAACGTGCCGATCATCTGGTGGCGCCGAATATCGGCCGCACGCTTCAATCGGTTCGGCAAGCCGTACTCGATACAAGAGCGGTGGTAGCTTGGCTCAAAATCCGAGGCTACGAAAAGATCGGTATTGTCGGGACGAGTGTCGGATCATGTATCGCGTTTCTCGCTTTTCTGCACGATCCCGAGATCAAAGCGGCAGTATTTAATCACGTTTCGGGTTATATCTCAGATGTGGTCTGGCATGGGCTGTCAACCTATCACGTTAGGGCCGGATTGGCCGACAACCTCTCCCTCGACGAACTGCGTGAGTTCTGGCTGCCGTTGTCGCCGCTTGCTTATATGGACCGCCTTGGCACATTACCGCCCAGACCTCAGCGTTATATATACACGCTTTATGACCTTAGCTTCCCGGTTGACCTTTCTCGGCAGGTCATGAACGAGCTTCGACGTCGAAAGATAAAACACAGTAAGGCTGCAATACCGTGCGGACATTATACTCTCGGGGAAAAGCCGTGGGTATACCTTGACGGTTATAAGATCATTTCCTTTCTACACAAGAATTTACGCTGACGCGCGATGCCAACCTTAGGGGTGAATAAATACATCCAAACGGGGAACGGTCGAGAATTTTTGCTGCTGATGGGCGGCGCATCGACCGCCCGATTCTGATAATATTTGCCCTGTCTATAAATGTCGCGTATTCCGGACAATTTTGAACCAACGATCACTGCCGCCCTTGAGCGCATGATATCTCGTGCGTCGAATTCACGCGGTCTGGATGCCACGGCTGTCGACGCGCGAGTGCGCCGATCGCTCGACAAATATCTTTTTTTGGATGGCGAAAAGATCACGCGACAAGATGTG
>JBDTMQ010000261.1:0-8187 GCA_039934155.1 Acidobacteriota bacterium
GAGGCCCTCGCCAGTCTCGCAAACGATGACGATCCCGTCATGACGGTGGGAATATAGATCGACGACCTGTTGAACGATCTCATTCAAAGAACCAGTTTCGACCTTCGCCTCAGGCAGCCGGGCAAATCGTGAGAATTCGTCGACCATCGCCTTCAGGCTTTGAACTTCCCTCAAAATGGTATCAGTTCCCTCTCTTACAATTCTCGCTGTCTGCACTGAAAGGTCGGGGACATATCCGACAGGGCGGCCAGAGCCGGCCATCGATACTTTTGACGACTCGGTTTCCAGACACCGCTTAGCGATGCGTTCAGCGGATAGCTGGATCGGCGTCAAGGGATTTTTTATCTCGTGAGCCATTCGTCGAGCCACCTCTTGCCACGCCAATGCTCTCTGGGCCGAGATAAGCTCAGAGAGATCCTCGATCACCAGAACGGCGCCGCCGTCGGCGAGGGCTGTTGCGGTAAGCGCAGCGGGAACGTTCGTTTCATTGGGCGCCGTCGAATTTTCGCGGTGCAAATGCGCCTGTTCATGGGCACGGCCCGTCCGCTTGGCACGCGCGATCACCCGTTCGAGCACTGTACGGTTATCGATACCCACAAGCTCAGATAGATCACGGCCGCGAAAGTTTGCGGCGTCCATTCCTAAAATTACCGCCGACGCCCGGTTAATTGTGCCAACTCGATTTTCCCGGTCAACCGAGATTACACCGGTCGGAAGCGACTCGAGAACCGTCTCGATATATTTTCGCCTTTCCCGAAGCTCACTCGAATTTTCTTCTAACCGGGCCGACATGTCATTAAAAGTTGCGACAAGCAGCGCTAATTCGTCCTCAGCAAAAACCTCAACGCGGTGTGAAAGGTCGCCGGCCGCGATCGCATCGGCACCTTCGGCGAGTGCCTTGATCGGTCCGGTCAACCCGCGTGCAATATAGAACGCGGCCCACGACGACGCGAAGATCAATAGAAATGTAAGGACCCCGAGGGTAAGAACTCCGACCTGCCGGACTGTAATTTGTTTATCTTTCAGCAGATCGAATTCACGAAGGGAATTATCGACCACCTTGCTGACACTTTTATCGCCGCGGGCGTCGCGGATCAGGACGAGCCGCGTGCCATTGCGCATCTCCGCTGACGCCGCATCGAATCCAAGCCCGTCGCTAAGTGCGGGATCGTCGAAACGTCCGGACCGGATCGCGGCGGTCGCTATCTCTAGTTCCGGCAGACGATCAGGAGGAAATTGCCGTTGACCATAGGCCGTGACACGGCCGTCGGCCGAGATCACTTCGGCCCGGGCTAAACCTCCGGCATCGACGATCGCATTAAGCCGCGCAGCGTCGATCCCGCGATCCTCGGCCATAGTGGCGATCGTCATCGCCAGGTCCCGAAGATTCGCTGCACGGTCAGCCACAGCGTGAGCCTGTACATCGCGCGCCTCGAGAACAACATTCTCAGGGATCTGTGTGAACCACCGGTCGAGTGCCCGGTTCATGAACAGATAAGAGAAACCGGCCATAGCGATGATCGGCAACAGACTGATCGCTGCAAAATATAAAAAAAGACGCGTTTTCAATCGCGAGCCGAGCTGAAGCGTGCGTCGTTCGCGAGCCAGCTTTACGATGCTGCGCAAAAAGATGAAGCCGAAAACGACGAACGCAATAAAATTCAGCGTTGAAAGCGCGTAAAGCAAAAGTGTGTCGCTTACCGTCTCGACCGAAAATTCCTTCCATAAATTAGACGATTGAAGGATGAACAGTACCGATAGTGTAAAAAGCGCAAAACCGCCCAAAATGAGCGGCGAATATCGCTTTTGTTTCGGCGGCGGCTTGCTTTCCACGGTTGTAAGTTTACCATAACAGATGTTTCGGCCGCGGGGCGCGTATCGAGAGATGCTCTTTCCGAAAACATCAAGATCATGACGATCGGTACGATACTCTTCGATAGATGGGGGCTTCTACGCAGCGGATGGCGTTTTGCGATATTTGTAGCGGCCTTTACACTGGCGGCGATCATTATCTCAATGCTCGGTGCCGCAGTATACAGCATTATTTACTCGGCAACTGGGACCGCTGGAGAGTTGCCGACACCTGTAGCACGAATTCTGCAGGGTCTTCCGCTGCTTGCAGCCGCCCTGATCATCGGCTGGTTGTGCACTAAATTTCTCGAGAAATTACCGCCGCGGGCTCTGGGCGCCTCTTTTACGCCGGGCTGGCTGAGTCACTTGATGCTCGGGATCGTGTTCGGCGGCGGTTCGTTATTACTGGCAATATTGATCGCTTTCGTTTTCGGCGGGCTTCGTTTTGAGGTAAATTCCGATCTCACGCGTCTTACGGCCAGCCTTGCGGGCTCCTTTCTCGTGCTGGCGGTAGCAGCGGCTTTCGAAGAGGCGTTGTGCCGCGGGTACATCCTTCAAACCTTTGCTCGTTCAAATCTCGCCTGGTTAGCGATCGCTCTGACCTCGGCGCTTTTTGCCGCGGGTCATTTATACAATCCTGATGCAGGGCCTTTTTCGATGGTAAATACGGCTCTGGCGGGAGTGTGGCTAGGCATCGCCTACCTCAGATCGCGGGATCTATGGTTTCCTTTCGGAATGCATCTAATGTGGAACTGGATGCAGGGATCAATTTTCGGCATCGAGATCAGCGGCATTACCGACCTCGTGGGAAGTTCCGTTTTGAAAGAAGTGGATTCGGGCCCGGCGTGGCTGACCGGCGAAACATACGGAATCGAGGGCGGCGTCGCCGGCACGATCGCGATCATCGTCTCGATCGCGGCAATAATGCTGCTACCGATCTTCAGGCCAAGCGCTGAAATGGCGGCCTTGACCAGCCCGAGGCGCTCAGACGGTTTGGATCTTGAAGGAAATATCGACGGCACGGGCTGAATGAGTGATGCGTCCGACAGAGATCAAGTCGACGCCGGACTCAGCGAACGCTCTGACCCGATCGAGCGACATACCGCCGCTTGCCTCTATTAGCACATTGGGGTTCATATTCCGAGACATTTCGACCAGCTTGGCGGTCTCTTCCGGCGTCTGATTGTCCAGCATAATAATGTCGGCACCGGCCTCAACGGCCTCTCGAAGCTGGGCCCAATTCGTTACCTCGACCTCGATCTTATGCAGGTGGCCGGCACGCTGTTTTGCAGCTAATACGGCCTCAGTGATGCCGCCGGCAAGCGCGATGTGATTGTCTTTGATCAGGATGCCGTCATCCAGGCCCATTCGATGATTTTTGCCGCCGCCGATGGTTACAGCGTATTTTTCGAGAAGTCTAAGCCCGGGGGTGGTCTTTCTCGTATCGACAATCTGTGCCTTGGTTCCCTCGACAGCCTTTACATACTGACGCGTAAGGGTCGCAACACCCGACATTCTTTGTAAAAGGTTTAATGCAACTCTCTCGCCCGTCAATAGAACATCGGCGTAGCCCTTGAGCGTCGCGAAAATCGTGCCCTCTTCGACCTCGTCACCCTCGTTGTAACCCGTCTCTATTTCAGATATCTCGGAATCCAGATGAAGGAAAACTGCCTCGGCAACCTCGAGGCCGCAGATGACGAGATATTCTTTGGCGAGAAACCGGCCCAATCCTCTCACCTCGGTCTCGACGGTCGACTGGGTCGTAATATCGCCGCGCCCAATGTCTTCGGCAAGAAATTCACCGATCGACGCTAATACCTCACCGTTATCCAGCCAGTTCATATTTTTAAAGTTTTAGTTCGCAGGTGGTTCCATCGTGATCAAAAGCGACGCAGAAACCACGATCGATCGTTTCAAAACATAAGTCGATCTGACCTAACCCAGGGCCGACAAGTTCGATCTCAGCGTTGCTATCTGTCCCTCGAGCTCTTCGGATCTTAACCGCAGAGCTTCTACTTTTTCAGTCGGCGCGCGATCTACAAAATTCATATTCGAGAGTTGCGCTCTTAGCCGTCCCAATTCCTCGTCCAGCTTGGCGATCTGATTTTGCAAACGTTCCCTTTCCTTGTCAAAGTCGATAAGACCCTCAAGTGGAACAGCAGCCTCGGCTCCGCCGGTCAGTACAGCCTTTGCTGATGCCCTGGGCACTTCAAGCACCTCGCTCAAAACAAGCTTATCAGCACGTGCAAGCTTTTTGATCTGGGCCTCGTTGGCGGTGAATATCGATAAAATATCACCTCCGCCGGCGACATGGATCGTTAATCGCTCGCTCGGCTTGATGTTCATTTCTGAGCGAATGTTGCGAATTTTTGAGATCAACTCTATAACGGAGCGCATCTCGCTCTCGGCCATTTCGTCTATCAAAGCGTCGTCGCCCGTTGGAAAATCGGCCAGCATTATCGTCGCCTCGGCATGCGTGTATGCGTGATTATGCAGCTGATTCGACACGCCCGGCAATTTTTGCCACAGCTCTTCGGTGAGAAATGGCATGAACGGATGCAGGAGCCGAAGGGCTTGCTCGAGGATCGACAATATCAGCGAACGGGCATCTTCACGTTCCGCACTTATAGCAGACGGATCCGCCTGCGCGTCAGTCGTGATCTCGTCCTTTTTCAGCTCGATGTACCAGTCACAGAAATCGTCCCAGAAAAAATGGTAAAGAAGCTGGACGGCTTCGTGAAATTGATAGGTTATGAGCGCGAAATTAACACTTTTCGCGGTTTTATTGAGCCTGGATATTATCCAGCGGTCGGCAAGTGCAGAAGCCCGCACGTCAGTAAACGCGTAGCCATCATCGTCCTCTTTGCGCGCTCTCTCATGGTCAGGCTTGTGCAATTGCTGAACGGTCGCTCCTTCCGAGTTCATCAGGCAGAAACGGGTCGCATTCCAGATCTTATTGGCGAAATTGCGGAATGACTCGACGCGCTCGTCGCGCCATGCAAAATCCACGCCGGTGGCCGAACCTGCAAGCGTCATTCGTGTCGCGTCCACACCGTATTTTTCGAACACGATAAGCGGGTCGATGCCGTTATTTTTTGTTTTCGACATGCGCTGGCCGTTCTTATCAAGGACCGTACCGTGAATGATGACATCGCCAAAGGGCCGCTGCCCGGTGAATTTAAGCCCTGTCATCACCATTCGCGAGACCCATAAAAACAAAATGTCGCGGCCGGTCACAAGGACATCAGTCGGGTAAAACTTTTCAAGGTCCTCAGGGAGGCCCGATCCATCGGCAGAGTCGCTGCCGGTCCATCCGAGTGTCGAGAATGGCCACAGTGCCGACGAGAACCAGGTATCGAGCACGTCGGGGTCTTGTGTCAGGTCGCGCGTTCCGGCCTTTTCAAATGCTTCTTCGCCGGTCCGCGCTACATATACTTTGCCCTTGTCGTCATACCAGGCAGGGATCTGATGGCCCCACCACAGCTGGCGTGAGATCGTCCAGTCCCTCAAATTTTCGAGCCAGGTCGTGTAAACCTTTTTATGCGGGATCTCAGGAAAGAATCGTGGATAGTCCTGTTCGCGGATAAGCTCCAAAGCCATATCGCGCATTTCGTCCATCTTTACGAACCACTGCAAGGACAAAAGCGGTTCGATAATAGTTTTGCATCGTTCGCAGTGTGGAAGGGCCGCGTCATATTCTTCGATCTTTTCGAGGAGGCCCAATTCTTCGAATTTGGCGACGACCAGTTCACGAGCCTTGAATCGGTCGAGCCCGTTGAAGTCGGCTCCTGTGGCCTCGTTCATCGTGGCGTCGTCATTCATAACGACCAATTTTTCCAAATCGTGACGCTCGCCGATCTCCCAATCGTTCGGATCGTGTGCGGGGGTGATCTTAACGGCGCCCGTTCCGAATTCGGACTCGACGTACTCGTCGGCTATCACTGGGATTCGACGTCCGGTGAGAGGCAGATCGACATATTTTCCGATCAAACTCTGGTATCGTTCGTCTGTTGGATTTACCGCAACCGCTGTATCACCCAGCATCGTTTCTGGCCGCGTAGTAGCGACGGTAATAAAAGTCGCGCTGCCGTTTGCGACCGGGTATTTCAGATAGTAAAGTTTCCCGTCCTTGGCCTTTTCCTCTTTAACCTCAAGATCGGACAGAACGGTCTTGTCGCGCGGGCACCAATTGACGATGCGTGTGCCGCGATAGATCCAGCCCTCTTCGTAAAGCGTTACAAACACGTCGCGTACGGCCTTTGAAAGGCCGTCGTCCATCGTGAATTTTTCGCGGCTCCAATCGACGGATAGACCTTCGCGCCGGATTTGCCTCGTGATCTCGCCGCCGTACTTGTTCTTCCATGTCCAAATTTTTTCGACGAACGCCTCGCGACCGATCTCGTGAGGAGTCTTATGGTCTTCGGACTTAAGCTGGCGCGTTACCATCAGCTGGGTCGAGATCCCGGCATGGTCGACGCCGACCAGGAACAATGTCCGGTAGCCGAGCATTCGCTTCCACCTTATGAGAGTGTCCATCAGCGTGTGCTGAAGCGCATGGCCCATATGAAGGCTGCCGGTCACGTTGGGAGGCGGAATAACGATCGAAAATGGCTCGGCTGCTGGATCCTGATTGATCTCCGGTGCAAAATTACCGGCTGCTTCCCACCGTTGATAATGTAATTCCTCCGATCCCTTTGGATCGTAGGCTTTTGCGATTTCCATAGATAACTTCACGACTGACCGGGGGTGTCTCAACATCCATTCAAGCCAGCGGCTGTCGTCAATTCAAATGCGGCCAGCTTTCACCAATTGATAAAAGCAGACCGCAGAATGCGATAGAAATTTCCCGCGACGGCACCGGGCATCCAATGATCGGTCCTCGGGATCAATATTTCTCAGATAATTTTTCGACGACCCTCTGAACGATCATTTCGATAAGTTCCGGCGAAAGACTTACCACTTGTTTATTAGTGCCGGCATGGGCGCTTTCGGCCGTCGTAGCAAATTCGACAGGGGTTTCATCATCCGGAATATCCAACAGGTTGATCTCATCAAACTCAAAGTTTGTGGTCTGCGCGAAGGGGTCGACAAACGGGGTGGCAGAGATCGTCTTGTGTGTCTCTGAGGTGGTCTCCGGCGTCGAAAAACCCGTTTCCGTTTGAGGGGCAACGTTAGCCGAAGAATGTCCCGTTTGTTGAGCCGCTGCTCCGAAATCCTCCGTCAAGAGATCGGGCATCTCCATCCGCAGGGTTTCGGCCGGAAATGAAACGCTTTGGCTGAGCGGCTGTTCGACGACAAATTCCGGCGCGCTGTCCATACCCAATTCGACTGGCAGAGCTGCAGCCGGTGGCGACCCGGCATTGTCGTCAGCACCGGCGGTGTAGCTGGTCTCGATCATTTCATCGTCCATGCCGGAATCGACAAATACCCTCTCGGAATGGTGCGGAGCCATTTCTATGGTTTCGGCAAAACTTTCCACGTACAAGCCGTCGATATCCTCGGTTTGACTTTCATCTGTCCCGTCGCGCGCCTCTTCAACAGCCGGCTCGCCACTGGTCGGCCGCGCGTTCATCAGATCAGTAACCTGTGAAACCAGCTGCCTGATCGACTGAAAAGGTTTGGTCAGGAAGGCATTCGCCCCGACTCGCTGAGCCTCTGTTTCGTCAAAAGGTTCAAAAGAACCGACGAGAAGCATGACCGGAAGGTCGCGGGTCGATTCGTCGGCCCTGATCTTTTCGCAGATCTCGTAGCCGCTGAGGCCCGGCATGTGAACGTCGGCCATTACAAGATCCGGCCGCGTTTCAGCGAGTTTCACCATCGCCGAATCGCCGTCACCGACAGTGATGACATCGATTCCCTCGTCTGCAAAGGTGAGATTCACGACCTTTTGGATCGTGGCCGAATCGTCGGCCAGCAACAGTGTTCGTTTTGACACGTTTTGTATGCTCCTCGTTTGACGCGAACTAACCTATTTCGTTTCCTGAAGCTAACATTTAGCCGTGCGGCGCGTCAAGGAAACATTATTGTGACGACTGCGGGTTTTTGAATGCGAAAGTCCGCAAAAGTACGCGCAGCTGGGCGTTCGAGAAGGGCTTTGGCAAAAAGGCCGACGCGCCCGAAGAAATACCGGCGGATTGCATCCGGACACTATGTTCCGCGGTCATGATCACAACGGGAATATGCTTGAACCTTTCGTCGTTGCTCATGAACTTTACGAGGTCGGTGCCGTGGATGTATGGCATCACAACGTCGATGATCGCAGCGGTTATCTGAACGCCCGACTTTAGTATCATATATGCTTCTTTGCCGTCGGCTGCCGCGGCAGCCTTGCGCGCC
>JBDTMQ010000262.1:0-6500 GCA_039934155.1 Acidobacteriota bacterium
CAACGCCGGCCAATTGTGGTCGCGGCTCGGAGCGATTCACCGCGATCCGGCGAATTATTTTGGCGTTCCTATCGTCCGCCAGTACAGTTCGATGATCATCGAGCCACCCATTTATCTGCGTGCGCTTTTAAGAGATTTCTACAATGCAGGCGGGCGTCTCGTGGTAAAGGAATTTCGCAGCCGGGAAGAGGTCATGCGCCTCGCGGAGCCCGTTATTTTTAACTGCAGCGGCCTGGGTGCACGTGCGCTGTTTGGCGACGAAAAGCTGATACCCGCTCGCGGACAACTAGAGGTGCTGCTGCCTCAGCCTGAGATCGATTACGGCTACATCGGCCCGGGCCATATGTTCCCGCGTTCGGACGGGATCCTCCTCGGCGGCACGTTCGATCGGGACGATTGGTCACTGGCCGTTAACTTTGAACAGTCGAATTGGATCCTCAACACTCACACCGAGATAATGAAAGGGTTGAGATAGGATCGCCATTCGTGTGACAAGTCTGTGGAATATCATTCTTGGATCGGGTCGCCCGGGCTCTCGGGCGCGTTGGCGCATTCATGGGCCGCATTCAACACCCTATTCAGCAAATAGATGCTCCGTTTTGCTAAATCCGGCCGTCGGAAAAAGACGTCATAAAAAGCATTAGTTACAGCCCTTTTCCCACGTGGTATAAACAGTTCTGGTCGTAATTTTTCCTGAAAGTGAAATTTATTTTGTTTTGATGTTAATAAACAGCTGATACGGGCGTTTATGTGTATGGAAGACGATCCAAAGGAGACAATCGTGACCCCGACCGCCGCCAACATGTTGTTTACAAGCGATACGATCGATCCGGCAACGGCCGCGACGCCCGTCAAGGCTGCCGCGGGAAATACCGGGCTCGAACAGCTCGAAGCACTGTTTCAAGATCATCATAAAGGCATTTTTCGCGTCGCATACCGTATTACAGGCAGCCAGAGCGACGCCGAGGATGTGCTCCAAACGATCTTTATGCGGCTCACCCCGGGCTGGGCGCGGCGCGATCTTTCGCCAAACCCGCGTGCCTTTTTATATCGTGCTGCGATCAACGCCTCGCTCGATATTGTCAGGCTTCGCAAACGCGTCAGCTCCGTCTCATTGGATGTCGTCGATCTCGAGCACACCCCAAAGCTTGCATTGACCGGCCCCGAAAAAGATCTCGCGGATATGGAACTTCGCGAGCTTATTCGTCAGGCCGTTGCAAAGCTCGAGGGCCGTGCCGCTGCCGCATTCGCACTTCGTTATTACGAGGGCTACGATAACGGCCGCATTGCCGAAGTTTTGGGCACGTCGCATTTGGTCGTTGCTGTCACACTGCATCGCGCCAGAACACGGCTCCGCAAAGAGATCGGAAGCTATTTGGAGAAACATCATGAAGCACAATAAACAGGAACTGGACGCAATTATCGATGATGTCACCCGCCGGATACGCGACGAGCAGGTCGATCCGTCGGTGGTCGATAAGGTGTCAAACCGCATCTGGGCGCGTGTGAGCCAAGAGGCGGCCGGTGCATCCGTAAATTCGCATTTGGAACACTTACATACAATGAACGCTAAAAACACGACCGAACAAATTCGCGGATGCGACGATTTTCAGTCGCTTATCCCGCCCTATCTCGACGGAAAACTTTCGGCGGCACGCACGCTGCTATTAGAGGATCACTCGAAAGAGTGCATTCCGTGCCGCCTCGAGTTGAAGGCCCAACGTACCGGGGCCACTGTAAATGCTGCCGTTGCCCGGCCCGCAGCTGCCAAGGCGCACTGGTGGAACAACTTCAACACTCTTCGTTGGGGATTTGCCGCTGCGTTTGCGGTTTGTGTCGGCATCGCTGGGCTTTTTGCGTACGAACGCCTTGACCTTTCGGGCCGCACGCTTGCGGCAACGCTAGAGAATGCCGACGGATCGGTTTACGTGGTCTCAGACCAGCAGATCAGGCCGCTCGCGGCGGGCGAACAGCTTCAAAAAGGAGAGCGGGTCCGCACGGCTAAGGATTCGAATGCTGTGCTGAGGCTCGCCGACGGTTCGACGGTCGAGATGCGCGAGCGCTCAGAATTCTCGGTCTCAGAAAATATGCGCGGCGTGACGATCAAGCTCGATCGAGGCGATGTTGTCGTCGAAGCGGCAAAGCAGCATAACGGCCGCCTATACGTACAGACGCCCGATTCGCTGGTCTCGGTCAAGGGAACGATCTTTGCGGTCGAAAGCGGTATCAAAGGCTCGCGCGTTTCGGTCGTCGAGGGCGAGGTAAAGGTCGATCACGCGGGCAAACAAGATACGCTGCTGCCGGGTGATCAAACAACGACCAACACCAGCCTCGATAAAGCTCCGGTGAAAAAGACGGTCGCCTGGAGCCGTAACGCTGCTCGCTATGCCGAGCTCGTCTCCCAACTTGCAAAGCTCCGCCACGACATCGACACACAGGTGCCCCGGCCCGGCGTGCGTTATTCGTCCAAATTGGTGGATCTCGTGCCCGAGAATTCGGTGTTTTATGCGGCACTGCCGAACCTGAGCGAAACGCTTGCCCGGTCACAGCGTATCATGCAGGAGCGGATCAAACAGAATCCCGCGTTGGCCGAGTGGTGGAAAGGAGATCGCGGTGGTGACGGCCCTGGCATTAACGAACAGACGCTGGCCCGTGTTCAGGAATTTGGCTCGCAGCTCGGCGACGAGATAGTTGTCAGTGCCGCATTGGATGCTAAGGGCGAACCCAGCGGCATACTCGTGCTTGGCGAGGTAAAAGATGGGGCAAGCTTCCGCACCTATCTCGACGGCCAGCTTGCCCGATTTGCGAATGGTACGGGCGACATGCCAAATATCCGTATTATTGACGATCCGATGACCTTCACGGCATCGGTTACTCCGAGATCGGCGGCAAAAACGCCTCAAGTCAAGGATAAGGTCACCGGGAAAAAGGACGAAGTTTTCGTATGGGTCAACAATGACATTTTCGCGGCGTCGCCACAGATCGAGAGTCTTCGCGGGCTTTCGACCCGGCTCAAAACGCCTGACGCGAACCGCTTTGCGAATTCGTCGTTCCATCAGCGTATCAATGATGTTTACGCCGACGGTGCCGGACTCTTGATCGCTGCCGACCTCGAAAAAATAGTCGGCCAGGCGATCGCCAAAGACACCTCGCCGGAAGCGGCACGTCACATTCAGGGCCTCAAACAGCTGGGCGTAATGAACCTTCGCCACTTTATCGTTGAACAGAAAGAGGTTGACGGTAAAACGCTTAGCCGGGCGGCTTTGACCTTTAGCGAATCGAACAAGGGCATCGCTTCATGGCTGGCAGCACCCGGGCCAATGGGCGCTCTTGACTACATCTCGCCGAATGCGAATGTCGCGACAGCGTCGTCGTGACACGGAGGCTGAACTTTGCTTGCGTTTATGGAAACGGTCGACCCGGACATCCGAACCAAGATGCAAAACATCGAGCAGCAGCAGGGCTTCAGCATCCGCAACGATTTTGCGGCACCGCTCGGCGGCGAGTTCGCGTTCGCGATCGACGGCCCGATCCTTCCGACGCCTTCGTGGAAGATCATTCTGGAAGTTTATGACCAGGCGAAACTGCAGAACACGTTCGAGCGTTCGGTCGAAAAGCTCAACCAGTTTTCGATGCTGCACGGCAAAGGCAAGCTGGCTCTGGAAAGCCAGGCGTTGGGCGATCGCATGTATTACACGATCAGGTCCGCTGACGCCGGACTCGAAGTGCATTACACTTTCGACAACGGTTATATGATCGCCGCCCCGACACGGGCGCTGCTCGAACAGTCGCTCAAGAACCGCGACGCCGGCAACACGCTGGTACAGTCGTCGAGGTTCAGATCGTCGCTGCCGCAGGACGGCAACCTCAACTTCTCGGTGCTTCTTTACCACGACCTTGCTCCGCTAATGCAGACGCTGGGCGATAAGGTAAAGAACATAAGCGGCGAGAGGGGTATCTCGATCGACCCCAACGCTCCGCCGACGCTGGCTTATGCGTACGCACAGGGCGATCGCATTACGCTTGCTTCCAACACCGAGGGCGGACCTTTCGGACTGAGCCCCTCGAGCCTGATAGGTATGCCGCATTCTTTTGAAATGCAGCATATTTTAATGAACGCTTTGAACGAAAAACGCGTACAGAAGAAGAGTGAGTAAAAGCAGCCTGAATTAACACTAGAACCGGCGGGCGACTCCAAGCGTCCGTCGGTTTTTGTCATACTAGCGAAATCAATTCGGTGGTGCGCATATATGGACGGCGTCAGTGAAGAAGAACAGCTATATAGTGACTTAGATTGGTATGCGACCGACCGGGACGGAAGAATTGGACAATTTTTAACTGGTGGAGCGAAATTATTACCACCGCTCGTTGCCTTAGATAAAAATGCGCTTAACCGATTGTCGGAATATTTCAGGGCCTTGAAAGAAAACGGAGATTCGACATTCTGCCCTGACTTCCATAGAAATTTTCCGGCAAAGCATGTAGCTGCCGACCCGAAAGAACACATGCCGTTTAGTCAGGCGATGTCACGCCGAGGACTTTATTCGTATGATTCAGCTACGGGATTTGAATCCCGATGTTACATTAGGGTTTCTTTACAAGGAAGACCTGTGAAGGTCGCTGATTTGCCTGAGGACATCAGGATCCTAATTGTCGGGACTCGATTAGAGAATATAAGCTTTAAAGACGATCGGGTGATACCCGACGCTCTGACTAGGGAAATGTCGATGCTGCGTGCGTAGATAGCAGCGTCTCGTAGCAAATTGAACTAAACATAGGAATCGCGGCATGACAAGCGTCATAGAACTAGAACAACTAAGCGTAACCTTCGGCAAGCGGCCGATCCTGAAATCGTTGACGGGAACGCTTAACGGCCGTGCGATCGGGCTGCTTGGGCCGAACGGCGCGGGAAAGACGACGCTTATTCATACGCTGCTCGGCTTTCACCCGCCGACTTCGGGGACGGCGCATATTTTCGGACAGGACATTACGACGGACGCAAAACAGGTGCGGGCGGCGGTCGGTTACATGCCCGAGCGCGACTCTTTTATCGCGAAGATGTCATGCGTTCATCTTGTGCGGCTGATGGCCGAGCTGTCCGGTATACCGGCGGGTCACGCCCTCGAACGAGCGCACGAGGCTCTATTTTTCGTCGGTCTCGGCGAAGCCCGTTACCGCCCGGTCGACAGCTACTCGCTCGGAATGAAACAGCTTGCCAAGCTTGCCCAGGCGATAGTGCACGGCCCTAAGCTGATCATTCTCGACGAACCGACAAACGGTCTCGATCCGCCAACGCGAAGCCGTATGATCTCTCTCATACGCCAGATACGCGACGGCGGCCGCGCACGCATCCTGCTCTCGTCGCACCTGCTTCGCGACGTTGAAGAATGCTGTGACGAGATCCTCGTCCTTAAAGACGGCTACATCGCCGCCAATTGCAATCTCGAAGAGGAGCGAAAGGCCAACCGTAAATTTATCGAGCTCGAAACGCGCGGCGGCGACCGTGCAAAGTTTGCCGAGGCGATCGGCGGCCTCGGCTGTGAATACGCACTATCGGGCGAACGCCGGATGAAACTGA
Source organism: Acidobacteriota bacterium (assembly GCA_039934155.1). Classification (GTDB taxonomy): domain Bacteria; phylum Acidobacteriota; class Blastocatellia; order Pyrinomonadales; family Pyrinomonadaceae; genus OLB17. The sequence goes on from JBDTMQ010000262.1 coordinate 5,579, forward strand.
TCATGCAGGAATCGGTCGAAATCAGCGACCTTTATCGCCTTGCGCTTGAACACGAGGTCCAGATCAGGCGTATGAATTTCAAACGCGATTCGCTCGAGGATATTTTTCTGAAAGCGATGGAAAATACCAACGGTCAGGAAAACGGAGGTGCGGGCAATGGCGGTATATGAGCATCTGTACGGCGCCTACGAGGGGGAATCGCACACTGCGTGGTCGCGCTTTCTTGTAATACCGCGTTACGCGCTTCGCGAGGTCTTTAAGTCAAAGCTATTGACCACTGTTTTTATTTTGTGCTTCATCTATCCGCTGATCGCTACGATCCTGGTGTACCTGCATCATAATTCGAATGCGATCGCCCTGCTTCAAATAAATGTGCAGGAGCTGCTGCCGATCGACGCTTCGTTCTTTAAGACCTTCCTTGAGGTCCAGGGCTCGTTCGCGTTTATCCTGACGGTGCTGGTCGGACCGCCGTTGATATCCAAGGACCTGGCGAATAATGCCCTGCCGCTTTATCTCTGCCGCCCGCTTTCCCGCACTGAATATGTTTTGGGCAAGATGACGGTTATCGTTTTCCTTCTGTCGCTGATGACATGGATCCCGGGTCTACTGATCTTCTTTTTTCAGGCGTCGCTTGCCGGTCTTTCCTGGTTTTGGGCGAATATGTGGATGATCTCATCCATTTTTATCGGCTTTATGACCTGGATCGTTCTGCTGTCACTGCTCGCTCTCGCCATCTCGTCGATCGTCAAATGGCGGGTGGTCGCCAGCGGCGCTCTGCTGGGACTTTTCTTTGTGCCGAGCGCTTTCGGCGAGATCATCAACCAACTCTTTCTGACACGTGTCGGCCATTTGGTGGGAATGTGGGCAACCATCACCAGTATCTGGCGGGGGCTGTTCGGGCTTTTCGTACGGCAAACGGGCG
>JBDTMQ010000263.1:0-2116 GCA_039934155.1 Acidobacteriota bacterium
GCCCGAAAGGTCGATCACCTTGACCTCCGAGGGAAGTTTCGGGACCAAATCCAACGCCTGGCCGTGCGGCAGAGCAAAAAAGACCAAGTCGACGCCGGTCAGAGTTGAAAGATCATCGGGCGCTTTTTCGAACTCTATATCCGTTAGCCCGCGAAGGTTTTTGTGAACTTGGGCGACGGGCTTGCCGGCGTGTTCATTGGCTGTCGCCAGCACGACCTCGACGTTCGGGTGAAACAGCAATATGCGAAGCAACTCGCTGCCGCCATACCCTGACGCCCCGAATATTGCGGCCCTGATCTTTGTCCCCGTCTCTGTCATCAGATCAAATCCAGTATTCTTTTAACCACGGTTTTTTGGACGCGGGCATTTTGCACCGCAATAAAAATGGTGTCGTCGCCGGCGATGGTTCCGACGATCCCCTCAATATTTCCGGCATCGATATTGACGGCCGCGGCCGATGCCAGCCCTGAACGGCACCTGACCACAACCAGATTTGCACCCGCGGTCTCGACCGTGATCGGCCCTAGCGGCGACGCCAGACTGTCTTTCGTCGGTAGTGAATAGTAGCCGCCGAGTTTGACGACGCCGAGCTCGTCCAGATCGCGTGAAATACTTGCCTGTGTCGTGTGAACACCGCTTCGGTTAAGCATTTCGGCAAGCTGTTCCTGGCGCGCGACCTTGCCCGATCCGATGAACTTTACGATCTTTTGCTGTCTTTCACCTTTTAACATCATCCGATACTATGCACAATAAACGTATAAACGCTGCATAGACGCTGTAATATACAGAAATATCCACTTCTGGTCAACGTTGAAGGGTCGGGAAATGTTAAAAGATGCTGAGCTTTATCCTGAGAAATTTCTTGGGGTTCTGGCGAAAATCGTATATCAGCTTGGTGCCCTCGCTGGACAATTGATTTACGTTCGAAGCGGTTTGATTGATGTTGTTATAGAGCGTCTCGTCGGTGACCAGTTTTCCGATCGTTCCTTTGCCTGCCTGGGCGTCGGCCAGTATAGACTCGATCTTTGTCGCAGTGGAATTGAAACGGGCCAGCGTGTCGCGGGCATCCTCATAGAGCTTTTCGTCCTTTAAGAATTTCCCCGCACTTCCGCGGCCTTCGGCGAGGTCGGTCGAAATCAGCTTAAAGTCGTCGGCGATGCCGTTTATTTTTTGTGCCGATGCCCTGAGATCGCTGATCGCGGCACGGGTCTCGTTGTATAAAGCGTCATCGGTCACAAATTTGCCCGCCGTCCCGCGGCCGGATCTGATATCGTTCGATATCGACTCAAGCTGAGTAACGGTGCGGTTAAGGCTCTCGTAAAGTGCAGGATCATTGAGAAATTTTCCGGCTGAGCCGCCGCCGCGATTGACCTTGTCGAGCGTGGTTTGAAGTTTTGTCATGGTCAGCTTCGTTTCGGCAACCGTTGTATCGAGGTTTCGGTAGAGCGACTCGTCATTAACAAATCTTCCCAACGTGCCCTCGCCCTGATTCGCCTTGTTGAGTATCTCGTTTGCCGGTATTGCGATGCGGTTGATCTGCTCCAAAAGGTCGTTGCCTGTTGCGGTGAGCTGATTGATAGAGACCGGCGTGCTCGAATTCAAAATATGATTTTCGGCCACCGGCGAGCCCTTTGCCGAGCCGGGCGTGATATTAATGATCTTTTCGTTGCCGAGAACAGAGCTGGCGATCAGCTGGGCGGTCGAATCGGTCCGGATAAGATCGGTGATCTGTTTGCCGTCTAGTTCTTGGGCGACGAGAAACTGCGCTTCGATCCGATCTTTTTCAGCGGAATCAGGCGGTAAAAATTTAACCTCTTCGACCTTTCCGATGGAAATCCCCGCTAGTTGAACATCAGCATTCGGATGCAGCCCGTCGGCGCTGACAAACCGAGCCTTAAGCCGTATCTTTTTTTCGAAAGGGTTAAAGTCGCCGCTGGAATTCAGTACAAGTAAGCCCAGTAAGGCCAAAGCCGCGAGCATGAATATCCCGACCCTTAGCTGTCTTATAGAAAGCGTTTTCTGGCTTCTCGGCATAGATGTCTATTTTCCGCGAATGAACCGATGGATGTACGGATCGTCAACATTGCGGAGCTGCTCGTCCTTTCCGCTGAAGATG
>JBDTMQ010000264.1:0-4578 GCA_039934155.1 Acidobacteriota bacterium
TGACTGACGCCGGCCGCCATTACTTTTCCCTTATCGACTGCCGAATCGACGTGAAAGACCTTGCCCTCGATAAACTGTTCGATCAGGAACTGTGACGGATGGTCGCGCCAGGTGTTGCGTGAATCCAGTACCTCAAGGGCGCTCCAGACCTCGGGCGCCGACTCGCATTTTCGAATGCCGAACGCAGAGACCTCGGTTCTCGGTTTCACGATCCATGGTGGCGGAACGCGTTCCAGAAATTCGTTAATGTCGTCGCGGTTAAAAACGCCGACGAATTCCGGGCACGGGATGCCGGCCGCGACCGCTATATTTCGCATTAACAGTTTGTCGCGGAATCTGACCGCGTGTGAGCTCGTCATGCCTCCCAGCTGCAGATGCTCGCGGGCCCGAGCGGCCGTCATCACATCAAATTCATCAAGGCCGACGATCCGGTCGATGGCGCGCGTACCCGCAATATTTGTTATTGCTCGTACGTAATCTTCGATGCCGGCATTGTCCTCGACGGTCCTCACATCGTTGAGCGCCGTCCACACCCACGGCTCGTCGAGCAGCTTTTTGCGAGTCACGAGCGTGACATGCCAGCCGGCATTCTGGCACTCGTCCAGAAACTCGTTACCTTTATGCTCGCTGGCGATGCAAACGATGTGTTTTTTCATACAGTAGGGGCAGATACGCCGGACAGCGGGCTGCTAGCCCGCATATGCACGCTGGCGGAGTGCGTTCCGATGAATCTACTTCCTCAAAAACCCGTCGATGCTCCAGTCGGCCGAGCCCTTGATCATAAAAGCGATCGCGATGAAAAAATAAACGAACGCCAGTTCCTTTTTCGGATACGGATCGGCCGCGTGCACGCCAAGGATCGCCGTCATCATCGTAAACGCCACAAAAAATCCGGCAAATCGCGTGAACAGCCCGAGCGCCATCAGAGTTCCGCCGACCAATTCAGACATCGCGGCCGCCCACGAGAAAAACACCGGCAGTGGAAATCCGAGACCGGCGGTCGTATTGATCAGGCCCTCTGACGGCGGCAGTTTTCCCATTCCGTGAGCCAGGGCCAGAGACGTTCCGGCAAATATCCGCAACAGCGCAAGCCCGGCATTGGCCTGCGGCGAAAGGTCGGATTCGCCTCCAAACAGCAGTTTTCTGATCATAGGCAATCGTCGGTCAAGGGTTTTGTTTTACCGCAAAAGAATGGCACAATTTAGCGGTAAAAACAACACGGGCAGCAGCCGTCGGCGGGCCGCAAACCGCGAAAAAAAATGGGTAATCTGGACATCGCAACTCTGTTGAGCCATCTGGTCGTTTACATGGTCGTTCTGCTTTTGGCTATATCGGCCCACGAGGCTGCACATGCCTGGATGTCTCACAAATACGGCGACGATACGGCATACATGCTCGGCCGCGTAACTCTCAATCCGATAAAGCACACCGATCCGATCGGTACTTTGCTGATACCGATACTCGGATTCTTATTCGGCGCGTTGGGCGGCGCATATGCGTCGATCCCGCTGATGGGCTGGGGAATTCCGACGCCGGTCAACCCGAGAAAGTGGTCGAATTACAAACAGGCAAATGTAATGGTCTCGATCGCCGGCATCGGCGCCAATTTGATCCTTGCAATTTCGAGCTTTCTGATCCTAAAGATCCTGCTTGAAACCGGCGTCATTAATCAGGGCAATGTCGAATCGTCTCTACTTCAGCCGGTCTTGATCCTGTTCCAGTATCTGATACTGATGAATGTCTCACTGGCGGTCTTTAATCTGCTGCCCTTTCCGCCGCTCGACGGCAGTAAGGTGCTGTCGACATTCCTGCCCAACAGCTTTCAGCCGATCTTTGCCGTTCTCGAGCAATACGGCTTTTTGATCCTGCTGCTGCTGATCTACTGGGGCCTGATCGGCGCCGTTATTCGTCCCGTATTTTACCTCGTAAATTATCTGCTGATGACGCCCTGGTTCTAGTCTATGAAAAAAAGGATCTTTAGCGGCGCTCAGCCCACCGGCACGCTGCACATCGGAAACTATCTGGGTGCCCTCAAAAACTGGGTCACGCTGCAGGACGATTACGACGCGCTTTACTGCATCGTCAATCTGCACGCTCTGACGCTGCCGCAAGACCCCGCGACGCTTCGCCAAAAAACGCTCGATCTCGCACGCATCTATCTCGCCGCCGGCGTCGATCCCAAACGCTCGACGATCTTTATTCAGTCAGAAGTGCCGGAACACGCCGAGCTGACGTGGATACTTGGATGCAATACGCGCATGGGCGAGCTCGAGCGGATGACACAGTTCAAGGACAAGTCTAGAAAAGCGATCCCACTTGAACAAATAAAAAATCTGAGTCCCCAGTTGAAGAAGAAAATTAAGGACATCAGTGACTTACCGGACATTGTCCAATTAATGGATTTAATAGAAGTTCACGAGATCCTTAAGACCATGTTGAATACGAGCGCCGAGCGTGCCGGCGTGGGCCTGTTCACATATCCGGTACTGATGGCCGCCGATATTTTGTTGTACCTGACCGATCTCGTTCCCGTCGGTCAGGACCAGAAACAGCACTTAGAGCTCACACGCGACGTCGCCATTCGCTTCAACCGCGATTTTGGCGAGACGTTCGTCGTGCCCGATCCGTACATCCCGCCGGTCGGGGCAAACATCCTGTCGCTGCAGGATCCGTCCAAAAAGATGTCGAAATCGGATGAGAACGCCGCCGGTTCGATATTTTTGCTCGACGACGCCGACACGATCACAAAAAAGATCAAGCGCGCCGTGACCGATTCGGGCACCGAGATAACATTCGACGCCGACCGGCCGGCGATCAAAAACCTGCTGACGATCTATCAGCTGCTGACCGACAGGACGCCCGACGAATGTGTAGGACATTTTGCAGGCAAGGGCTACGGGCAATTCAAGAGCGAGTTGGCCGATACCGTCGTTGAGTTCCTGCGGCCATTCCAGGAGCGTGTCAAGCAGTTCGACGATGCGAGTCTCCATGCCATCCTAAAGTCGGGTGCCGAGCATGCCCGCGAGATCGCCCGCAACACGCTCCGAACCGTCTACGAACGCGTTGGGATCGTCTGAATTCCTCACTTTTCCGGCCTCGGCGGCACTCCGAATTAACTCGTGTCAAAATTTTTCAAAATAGTGTTACAATTGCGGGACATTTGACCCTTTTCCACAGTTTGAATCAAGACAGGTCCCGCGCAAGACATACGGGTTCCTGTCGATGACCTTTGACGGAGGCTATATGGACGCAGCTAAAAGATCTTACGACTTACCTAAATTTAAAGAACAGTACGAAAATTACATCGGCGGCGAATGGGTCGCCCCTCGGAGCGGCGAGTATTTTGACAATATTTCGCCCGTTGACGGCAAGCCCTTTACCAAGGTGCCGCGATCTAACGAACACGATGTCGAGGCGGCGCTCGACGCCGCGCATCTTGCCTTTGAGACCTGGAGCAAGACCTCGGCCACCGAGCGCAGTAATCTTTTGCTGAAGATCGCCGACCGCATGGAGCAAAACCTTGAATTGCTCGCCCGCGTCGAGACATGGGACAACGGCAAGCCGATCCGCGAGACGACCGCTGCCGACCTGCCGCTGGCGATCGACCATTTCAGATATTTCGCGAGCGTGATCCGCGCTGAAGAAGGCTCGGCGACCGAGCTCGACTCGAACACGCTTTCAGTGATCATCAAAGAGCCGCTCGGCGTTGTCGGCCAGATCATTCCCTGGAATTTTCCGCTCCTGATGGCAACCTGGAAACTTGCCCCCGCGCTTGCCGCCGGCAATTGCGTCATCATCAAGCCCGCCGAGCAAACCCCGGCGAGCATACTTGTCTGGGCCGAGCTGGTCGGCGACCTGCTGCCTAAAGGCGTGCTCAATATCGTCAACGGTTTCGGCGTCGAGGCCGGCAAACCGCTGGCGACAAGCCCGCGTGTCGCAAAGGTCGCCTTTACCGGCGAGACTACGACCGGCCGCTTGATAATGCAATACGCCTCGCAAAATCTGATCCCGGTCACGCTCGAACTTGGCGGCAAATCGCCCAACGTGTTCTTTAAAAGCGTAATGGATGCCGACGATGCTTTCTTTGATAAATGTCTTGAAGGCGCGACTCTGTTCGCATTAAATCAAGGTGAGGTCTGCACCTGCCCGTCGCGTGTTCTGGTTCAGGAGGACATCGCCGATGCATTCATCGACCGATTCGTCGAACGCACCAAAAAGATCAAAATGGGGCACCCGCTCGACCCGGAAACGATGATGGGCGCACAGGCGAGCCGGGACCAGTACGAGAAAATTCTCAACTACCTACAGATAGGGCGAGACGAAGGCGCCGAGGTGTTGTGCGGCGGTGAAGCTCACAAAAACCCAGATCTCGAAGACGGTTACTATATCGAACCGACCATTCTCAAAGGCCACAACAAAATGCGCGTCTTTCAGGAAGAGATCTTCGGTCCGGTGACCTGTGTCACGACCTTTAAAGACGAAGACGAAGCCATAGCCATCGCCAACGACACTTTGTATGGTTTAGGAGCAGGAGTCTGGACCCGCGACGCTCACGAACTCTATCGCGTTCCCCGTGCC
>JBDTMQ010000265.1:0-6341 GCA_039934155.1 Acidobacteriota bacterium
AAACATCAGCGCTATCATCGACGAAGCAAAGACCAGATACACAGGTAATAAGGGTGAGAGACCTGTTTGCCAATAGACGGTAGTAAATATAAGTGCCGTCAACAGCTCGACCGCCGGGTAGCGTGCCGAGATCGTTCCTCCGCATCCGCGGCATTTTCCCCGCAGGATCAGCCAGCTCAATATCGGAATATTATCGTAGGGCCTTATCGGCTCCGCGCATTTAGGGCAGGCCGAATTCGGGAAAATGATCGACTCTTCATTCGGAATGCGGTGGATCACTACGTTAAGAAAACTTCCGACAAGTGCCCCAAATATAAAAACGGCAGCGTAAGCGAATATTTCCGACAAGCCGGTAAGACTCTCGAATGAAGTTGGGGCATTGTACATAACAGATCGAAGATCGAAAGGCAGGTTGACCAAAAAGGAAAGAAGGACACCTAAAGGGCGTCCTTCTCACATAATAAGGTGTTTAAAGAAAAAAGAAAAGACTTGTCCTTCGCCTAAACCGCTTCCGATTGAGAGGTGAAGTTAAAAGCCTTTAACTTCAATGCCGGCAGGAGTGATCCGCCACCGCCGCCGCCTTCCGATCCGCCTACCCGCTCTGAAGCGCCGATCATTTCGACGTTGCCGGGAGCAAGCATTTGTGTGATCGATTGGTTAAACCGGAAATTTTTGACCGGATATTGGATCTTACCATTCTCGATGAACCACAGTCCGTCACGCGTCAGTCCGGTTACACTGGCCGTCCGAGTATCGGTGCCACGAATATACCAGAACCGGCTGATAAGAATGCCGCGGTCCATGGCTTTGATCATTTCTTCGAGCGTCGAGGGCTTACCGCTCGTTTCGAATATGGTGTTTACTGGTCCGGGCGTGGGCTCCTTGCTTTTCTGCTTGGCCCAAAAACGGTTGTAGATCAGATTTTCCAGTACACCGTTCCTGACCATGTAGATCTTCTGAGCCGGCATCCCACCCTGTGCCGACTGATCACCCGGCAGCTCCGGGTGCCACGGGTCGCTGTAAATGTTAATACGCTCGTCAAAGATGCGTTCGCCAAGTCTCGTTTTGCCGCCCGGAACTGAATACACGCTACGTCCTTCTTCGGCGTTCCGTGCGTTAAAACCATTTCCCAAATTGCCGATAAGATCTGCAACGGCCTGAGGTTCAAGAATAACGGAATATTGTCCGGGTTCGACGGTGCGCGCGTTTCTGCCCTCGAGCGCCTTTCGGATGGCTTCGCGAGCGATACGGGCGGTGTCCAACTTTGAAATATCAAAGTGGTTTCGCAAAAAGTAGCCGGAACTCTGGCCGTCCAGCGTGCGTGCCGTCATGGACAAACTCACCCCTGTCGTCCGGTCAAAATCGAAATTCCCGTTCTTTGTTGCCGACCCGCCAGATCGGGCACGAACAGAATGGAAACCGGCTGCGATCACCTTATCCTTTTCGGCTTGAGCGAGGATGTTCCCAATTGTTCTCGCACGATCCGTAAGTGAAAGGTTCGCGGTCGATTCAACGTATCCGTTGGTGGGCTTATAGACCTGCGGACCAAGGGTCGGCAGGTATTCACGGTCCGGCGGCGCGAGGCGGGCGATCTTTTCGGCCTGCTGCACCATTTCCTTTAGGCTGGCGTCGTCGAGATCATTTGTCGACGCCGAGCCTCGCTTTCCGTCGATCCAGACAGTTGCATTTGCACCGCGACTCTCTCGCTGACCACTGGTTAGAAAATTGTTATGCGCGAACCGAAGATGTGACAGTCGATCGCTGCTGACGCTGACTGATGCGTCATTGCCGCTCACATAGGAAAGTATCTTGTCCGTCAAAGCCCTTGCTTCTTTTTCATTCAATAGCATTTGTTCGATCTCCAATTCAGGCCAAATTTGAACCGGCCGATGTGTTGAGGACATTAATATTGCGAAAGCGCCCTACCGGACACCCATGTGACACCGCATTCGACTGGCTTGGCTCTCCTTTACCGTCGTTGAATGAGCCGGGCACAATATATGAAGCTTCACCGCCGAGGCCATCACACGATCCCCAGAAATCCGTCGTTCGGGATTGATATGCGACGTCTTTCAACATACCGCCGACCTTACCGTTGTTGATCTCCCAAAATGTCTGGCCGCCGAACTGAAAATTGTATCGCTGTTGATCGATCGAATAACTGCCGCGGCCATGGATCATGATGCCTTTTTCGACACCCGATATCAGATCTTCGGCCGTTACATTTTCTTTTGCCGGCTGCAAAGACACATTCGGCATACGCGGAAAGGGAACGCTGCCCCAGCTGTCGGCGTGCAGACAACCGTAGGAAGATTTTTTGCCGATCATCGGGGCCAGATCGCGGGTTGTCTGCCAATCGACAAAAACGCCGTCTTTTACCAAATGCCATCGTTGTCCCGGCACGCCTTCGTCGTCAAAACCGACGGTCGCCAAGCCGACCGTTTGGGTTCGGTCAGCAACGAAATTAACGATCTTCGAGCCGAACTGGACCTTGCCGGTTTTATCCGGCGTAAGAAAGCTGGTACCCGCATAATTCGCCTCCCAAAGAAGCGCACGGTCGAGTTCCGTCGGATGGCCAACCGATTCGTGTATCGTAAGGAACAAGTGCGAAGGATGAAGGATCAGATCGTATCGCCCTGGTTCGACCGATTTAGCGGTGAGCTTCATCACCGCCTCTTCAGCGGCCTGTTTTGCCTCGCCTGCCCAATCATGCATACCCATGTATTCATAGCCGATCGCCTGGCCTTCGCGAAGGGACGAGCGCGTCTGAAAGTCGCCAGAGGCTCGATCGATCGCTGTGACGGAAAAACTTGGATTGCCGCGGATCAGATATTGCTCGATACGCGAGCCATCGGATGTGGCCAAATATTTCTGCTCATTTACCCATGCCATCGATGAATTCACGAAATTAACACCCTTGACGCCGAGAGCGGCCTCGTTCAGCTTTAACAAGAACTGGATCTTATCATCGGCCGGAACATCGAATGGATCTTTCACAAAAGCGCTCTTCCATTTTGTGACGACTTTGGCCGCCGGAACCATTTCGATCTTTCGACGCTGGTAGACTGAGTTGGCCTTTGCGATCTCGACGGCATCCCGCGTGGCTCGCTGCACCTCATCGACAGTGACAAAAGGACTTGCGGCGAAACCCCACGTGCCGTTTACCAGCACGCGAACACCAAAACCAAAATTATGTCCGCTGGAAACATTTTGGACCTGGCGTTCACGCGTCGAGAGAGCCTCCATTCGATACCGGTTTATGCGAATATCGGCATAAGTTGCGCCCAATCGTTTGGCGGTGGCAAGTGCGGCATCTGCGATCGAGTCTTTATTAACGTCGATGAACGCGCTCGTCGCTCCTTCAGCGTCATAAACCCAGGACGGCAATGTGACCGCACCGAGCGCGATCCCTGCGGTTTTGATAAACTCACGTCGAGAAAACGTCATTTTACCCCTCACTTTGAATTTTTTTGAGAACAGAATTGCGGAATTGAAGGGAAGTGTAATAAGAATGCGGCGCCCGTGTCAAGGAAACTAGGATTCGTTTGTTAGTCACGGCTTTAATAAGCGTCTCGTGCCTTATATGGCTATGCCTGTTGAGCAGCGCCAACACGAATGAACCAATTAGATCAAGTACCATGAGCGTGCTCGCTGCATATGCCTTGAACTGTGCCAAAGCTGCCGCCGCCTCTTCGCTCGTCGTAAATTTTTATAAGTGTCAGTCTTCTCCTTCCTGGAATATTACTAGATCACTATGACCTTTGGTCTAGTAACCCATCTGTCGATTCGGGAGAGATCGGGCGGTCGCCGGGTTTGCATGAACCTGTCTCAGATCTCCCGCTGACCATTGTATTACCGTTCATGCGATAACGTATCATTAACGCTGCGCGTTGACGACATGATTGAGAGCTCGAAAAAACATTTTCACCGATCTTTAGGGCTTTCGATTTTAGTCCTTTTAATGGTGTGCCCATCGTTTTCTCAGACAGTCTCGGGTATTATCACTGACTCAAATGGCTCGGCCGTGACAAACGCCGCCGTCACTATACGCAGCGGTGAAAAAACGCTCGCGCGCACGGTTTCCAACGCCAGGGGCGAGTTTTCACTTCCGGTTTCAACTTCATCGGCGATCTTCGTGCGCGTTTCCGCCGCGGGATTTGCGCTGTTTGAAAAATCCCTTGACGAGCTTCCAAGGCCGATATCGATCGTATTGCGTCCACGGCAGCTTCGCGAGGATGTAACGGTCGCGATCGCAGGAACTGAAACGCGTCTCGGGGAAACGCCCGCGAGCATTGTCGCGCTCGATCGCCGGGCTATTGAAACGACGGGCGCGCAGGGGATCGACGACGCGCTTCGACAGGTCGCGGGCTTTACGCTCTTTCGTCGAAGCTCGAGTAGAACGTCCAATCCGACAACGCAGGGGGCAAACCTTCGCGGGATCGGCGGAAGCGGGGCAGCCCGGACCGCTGTGCAGTTCGACGGCGTTTCGCTCAACGACGCCTTTGGCGGATGGACGTATTGGTCACGAGTACCCATGATCGCGGTCGATCAGGTCGAGGTGCTGCGCGGGGGAGCCAGCTCGTTGTATGGGAGTTCGGCACTTAGCGGGGCGATCAATATAAGAGGATCGAACGAACGGGCGGCGCTTCGAATAGAGACCTCGGGCGGCGCCCAGAATACATTCTCGGGCAGCGTTTATTCAGCATTTGCTGTTCGGAAGTGGGCATTCGCTCTCACATCTGAATCCTTTCGTACCGCCGGCTATATTCCGATCGCGCCGGGTGAGCGCGGCGCCATTGACACGCGTGTTAACAGCCGCCACAACACCTGGCTGCTTACATTCGAACACCGCTTCAACGAAGCGTTCAGAGTATTCGTACGCGGAAATCTTTTTACCGAACGGCGGGATAACGGAACCCGTCTGACAAACAACCACACCTATTTCCGCCAAGCGGTTTTGGGTGCCGACTATTCCTCTACCAACGCGGGCACGTTTCAATTTCGAACGTCGATCGAAGCGCAGATTTATGATCAAACCTTTACCTCGGTAGGTGCTGGCAGGAACACCGAGGATCTGACTCGAATTCAGCGCGTGCCGTCCAGATCAGCGTCCCTCAACGCTTATTGGAGCCGGCCGTTTTCGTTCCATACGCTGTTGGCATCCGTCGAGGTGCGGGACGTCCGGGGATTTAGCGACGAGATAGCTGTCGCTAACGGCCCCGCGACGGCGGTGTTTAGCGCCGGCGGACGCGAGCTTAAATTCGGGCTGCTTGCACAGGATTCATGGCTGGTGAGCAAGAAGCTAATACTGAATTTTGGGCTGCGTTTGGATCGTTGGCGAAACTCGGACGCCAGTTCAAGAACTCAAAGCCTGACCGGCGGCCAGTCGACTGTCACACTTTTTCCTGACCGGGATCTACAGCGACTTAGCGGCCGTGTATCGACCCTGTATCAGCTCGGCAAAGGAATATCGTTATTTGCCGCATACAATTCATCTTTTCGCTCGCCCAGCCTGAACGAACTTTACCGTGCCTTTCGTGTCGGTAACGCGTTGACTCTCGCGAACGAAAACCTAAAGGCGGAAACCGCAGATACATTCGAGACAGGAGCCAGCTTCACCGGCATAAAAAGGCGCCTAAGTATCAGGGGGAACTTCTATTTGACCGAGGTTTCAGATCCGGTCGTGAGCGTTACATTATCCACGACACCTTCACCGATAACGCGTCAGCGGCAAAACGTTGGCCGATCGCGCAGCCGCGGATTCGAATTCGATGCCGAGTTCGTGCCGGTCCCCCGACTGCGGCTTTCCGCAAGTTATCTACTCGTCGAATCACGTATCTCGAGCTTCCCGACAAACCTGGGGCTGGTAGGCAAGTGGCTTCCGCAGATACCTCATCAGCAGTTCACATTTCAGGCGGCTTACATGCCAAACTCAAAAATAACATTGAGTCTTCAAGGTCGAGTCTCCGGCGGGCAGTTTGACGATGACCTGAATACGTTCCGCCTTCGGCCCTTCTTTTCGGCTGACGCTTTCGCCTCTTATCGATTCCCGTGCAGGTTCGAGATATTCGCCGCGGGCGAGAATCTCACCGATAGCCGTTTCGATATTGGTCTAACGCCTAATCGGACGATCGCCGCCCCGCGATCTGTCCGGGTCGGCATTCGATTCGACCTAAAAAGATGTCGTAAATGACTCTGGATCGCGCCAACCTGAGGTGCGCAAACGCGGGATACAGGACCTATTCCACTGAGAAAACGACCAAAAAACACGGATGGGGAAGAGCAGGAATTCTATTTGGAGGCGGCGATCGGAATCGAACCGATGAATAAAGGTTTTGCAG
>JBDTMQ010000266.1:0-3089 GCA_039934155.1 Acidobacteriota bacterium
AGACGTTCCCATTCACTGCGTAGGAACCAAATATGGCGGCAGATCGGGAGGCCGGCTTCTTTGAATAAAACCTTCATCACGGTCTTGTCCATACCACAGGCCGAACCAAGGACGCCGCAGCCGACGTAAGGCAGATCAGCCATTTCGATCAAGCCCTGGATCGTCCCGTCCTCGCCGTAAGTCCCGTGCAGCACAGGAAAAATAACGTCAAGTTTGGCGATGTCCTCGACCGCGTCGAGCCGAGTCAGACCCTTGTAACGCGTGTCTCCGATCACAGCGACCGCTCCTGAGGTCATCGATGCGGTTTCTTCGTTCACGAACCCGGCTGTGGTCTGGGGCAGCAGCCCAAGCGATTCACGGGGATTCAGCCACTGACCTTCAGGAGTGATCGCGATCGGTACGGCATCGTATTTTTCCGGGTCAAGTTGCTCAAGCACCGTCTGAGCCGAACGAACAGAGATCTCGTGCTCACCTGACCGGCCGCCAAAAATAACACCAACTCGTAATTTCATAAATAGCTTGAAACGATGACGCACGCTTGATTAGGCGGCACATCGATCCATTTTGTTATCGCTTACAAAATGGTCTTGCCGAGAGCCGACAAGATCAGTTCACATGCAAGCTCGACGGTTATATTACTCTGGTCGAGCATCGGATTGACCTCGACTATCTCAAATGACCGCATTCCGCCGTGTTCGGCGATCACTTCCAATGCCAGGTGGGCCTCGCGATACGTCGCGCCGCCGCGAACCAAAGTTCCCGAACCAGGGGCAAACCGCGGATCGATCATATCTACGTCAAATGTCACCGCAAATCCGCCCGGAGCCCGGCCGGCGATGGCGATGGCCTTTTCGACACATTCCAGCATTCCGAACCGGTCGATGTCGCTCATCGTAAAGAACTGGTCCCTTAAGCCTGCATCGTGAACGCGCTGTCGCTCTCCGGCGTCGAGATCGCGCGCGCCGACATGCGCAAAATATTGCTTTGAAAGTTTCGGCGCAAATCCCTCAATGCCGGTCAGTCGTTCATCACCATAGCCGAGCAGCACTGCCAGCGGCATTCCGTGGATATTGCCCGAGCCAGAAGTTTCGGGCGTGTTGATATCAGCATGCGCGTCGAACCAGATCAGGCCGACATCTTGACCCTCTTCTCTGAAATGTGACGAGATCGCAGAAAACGTCCCGATGGCGATGGAATGATCGCCGCCCAGCAGGACGGGAAACGCTTCGCTTTGAAGAACATTTTTTACATCGGCTGTGATGTTCTTAAACGACGAGATCATCTCGGCGATATATTTGGGATTGTCGCCGACAGCGGCCGGCGATGTTGGTTTAACAATATCGACATCACCAAAATCTACAACCTCGTAACCCATCTGGACTATGTTTTCAACCAGGGTTAGGCCGCGCGTTCTCGAGAGCCGCATGGCGTCGACACCTAGCTCGCTTCCGGTCATGCCGGCACCGAATCCAAGCGGTATGCCGAGGATCCCGACCTTATTGGCTCTTTCGTTCCCTTTTAGATTTTCAGACATAGAGATCAAATCTCGCCGAAACCGTTTTTGAAGAGGTCTTCCACAGCCTTCAATGCCAAATCCGCATCCTCACCTACCACTTCAATTACCAACTCGCTTCCCATTGATGCAGAAAGAGTTAGAACGGCGAGGATTGAACGACCGTTAGCAATTGTCGAACGGTCGGGACGGGCGATGATTATTGAACTCTTAAAACAATTAGCAAGCTTGACCAGTTGGGCCGCGGCCCTGGCGTGAAGTCCGAGAGGATTAATGACGGTCACATTTACCTCAGGCATCCTATTTTGCTTTTTGCGGCTCAAGCAACGCGCCGGTGCGGTGGATGGCTTGCTTGCCCTGAGATTCTACCTCGATCGCAAGCTCTCCAAGAGTCGCTTCCTCGTTATGCGAGGCCAATTTGATGACCATCGGCAGATTTACGCCGGTAACGATCTCGACCTCATTCTCTTTTAGAAACATTGCCGAGATATTAGTGGGTGTTCCGCCAAACATGTCGGTCAACACGAGAACTCCGGCACCCGTAGAAACCTGTTTGATCGACCGTTCGACCTCGGCGGTGGCCGCCTCGACATCGTCATGCCAGCCTATCGAAACGGCGGTTACGTGGGTCAATTCTCCGATGACAGTCTCGGCGGCTGCCAGTAATTCGTTGGCCAATTGACCATGAGAAACAATTACGCCCCCGATTTTTTTCATTTCATGGATCGACCCCTCAAAATTATTTTTGCATATCGCGATGAACAACCGAAATCGAATAACCCGCTTTCTTCAGCTCATCGCGAAGCCGGTTGGCGATCATCACAGAGCGGTGCCGCCCGCCCGTACAGCCGATGCCGACGGTCAGATACGATTTCCCCTCCTGTTGATAAAAAGGAAGAAGATATTCTAAAAGCGACGTAAACCTTCCCGAAGTCTCAATGACCTCAGGAAAACCATCAAGGAATTTTACGATCCTGGGATCGTCACCGGTCAGGTCTTTTAGATCTCTGTCGAAAAAAGGATTCGGAAGATGCCGCACATCGAACATCAGATCAAGATCGTGGGGGTTGCCGAACTTATGACCAAAACTTACGATCTGGACCTTTAGCGGCGTTCCGCCTTCAGACCCGCCGAATTTTTGAACGATCAACCGGCGAAGGGTGTGAACAGTTTGCTCGGATGTATCAACGATCAAATCGGCCGACTGTCGGATCTCTTTCAAGGCCCTTCGTTCGGATCTGATAGAGGTCAAAAGGCCTTTTCCCTGGTCGGCCGGATGCGGCCGGCGCGTTTCCGAGAATCGGCGTTGAAGCACTTTATCAGCTGCCTCAAAAAAGACAACAAACGGCGACAACTTTTTTCTTTCCAGTTTCTTTAATTCACTTCGGAAATCTGTAAGAAAGTGGCGTTCCCGTATATTTATGACCAGGGCTGCCTTTTCGATGGCGGGCACGTCCTCTGCATTAGGCAGCAGCAGACGGGCAAAGGTCGAGACCATTGTGAGGGGCAGGTTATCGACACAAAAATAGCCCAGGTCTTCGAAAGCATTCATCGCCGAACTCATGCCCGATCCGCT
>JBDTMQ010000267.1:0-3512 GCA_039934155.1 Acidobacteriota bacterium
TGTTCTCGTCGAGTTTCGGTTCCTGTTCGAGATAGCCGACTGAATAGCCCTGAGAAAAAACGACCTCGCCGTTAAAACTCTTGTCGGTTCCGGCGATGATCCGCAAAAGACTGGATTTGCCCGAGCCGTTGAGGCCAAGCACGCCGATCTTGGCGCCATAAAAGAACGAAAGATAGATGTCCTTGAGAACAGGCTTTTTGTCGTAAAACTTGCTGACCTTGACCATCGAAAAGATGATCTTATTTGGTTCCGGATTACTCATAAAGTATTGCCAAAAATAAAAAGACTATCATTTTTAGTGGACGTTGCGAAAACGTACGGCCTCGCCGGACTTCGGTGTTGCGAAATCGCTCAATTGAAAGTCGCTGGTTCTAGGTCTAAACTCTAAACCTATTGCGATGGATAACCATCTGATCATTACCTGCGCCATCCTAGCTGTGGCACTCGTTCTCTTTTTATCTAATCGTGTGCCTGCCGACCTGGTGGCCCTGCTGGTTGTAGTAGCGCTTGGAGTGTCGGGCGTATTGACGCCACAGGAAGCATTTTCCGGCTTCTCACGCTCCGCCGTGATCATAATCATTTCGATCTTTGTTTTGACAGAGGCGCTCCAGCGAACCGGCGTGACCGAACAGGTCGGCAATATTCTTCTTAAGGTCGGCGGCCGAAGCGAGCTGCATTTGATCGTGGTGGTGATGGTTGCCGGAGCTTTCCTCTCGCTTTTCATGAACAATATCGCTGCTGCAGCAGTTCTGCTTCCCGCGGCCTCTGGCGCGGCAAAGCGTGCCGGCGTAAATTCTTCCCGCATCTTGATGCCGCTTGCTTTTGGAACTATCCTCGGCGGTGCTGCGACGCTTTTCACTACCTCGAATATCGTTCTTAACTCGCTGCTGCATGATGAAAATATCACGGGGTTTCGAATAACGGATTTTCTTCCTGTTGGCATTCCGATCGTGATCGCGGGCGTATTATACGTCGCATTTATTGGTCGCCGGTCGCTGCCCGGCAATTCCCCTTTAGAGCGGACCCATGCCCCCGACGCGACACAGGCCGATCTGATCAAGGCCTATGGGCTCGGCGAAAAGCTTTTCAGGGCTCGCGTCCCGGAAAACTCGTTTCTAATTGGCAAAAAGCTTTCGGAATGTACGCTGCGAGAAGACTTTGATGTAAGCGTGGTAGCGATCGAGCGAAACAATAAAAAGATCCTCAACCTTTCGCCAGAGACACAATTGCGGCGCGGCGACACGCTGGTTCTCGAGGGCGACGAGGAAGATTTTCGGCGGCGTGACGTCAAACCGTACATGGAGTTTCAGCCCGAGACCGAATGGAAAGAGGCCGATCTCGAATCGCGCGGCGTCGAGGTCGTCGAGGCAATGCTTTCACCCCGTTCGAGGCTGATCGGCAAGACACTTCGAGAATCGCATTTTCGTGATAAATACGGCATGACGGTCCTCGCCATCTGGCACGGCGATCAGGAGGTTTTGATAGATCTGGCTGACGTACAGCTTCATTTCGGTGACGCATTGCTGCTGCAGGGTCCTCGCGAAAAGCTTTCGTTATTGAGAGACGATCAGGACCTGATCCTATTGATGTCTGAAGATGAAGCAGAGATAACCGTTCCGGGGAAAGGCCGCGCGGCTCTGTTGATCTTTGCCGCAACGCTTATTTTCGCCGCCGTTTTGCCCGATCTGACAGGCATGATCATGCTCGGCGGCGCTTTAGCGATGGCTCTGACGCGGATCATCACGGTCGAACAAGCGTACGCCGCGATCGGCTGGAAGACCGTGTTTTTAGTAGCTGGAATGCTGCCGATGGGCGTCGCACTTTCAAAAACAAATGCAGCCGGTTATGCGGCCGGCGGCATACTCGATCTTTTCGGCGGACACGGTGCAATGCCGCTGATCGCAGGGCTTTTTATCGTCACGGTGATCCTTACTCAGGCCGTTAACGGTGCGGTGGCGGCGGCGATCATCGGCCCGGTCGCCGTCCAGATAGCGCATCAGGCGGGCGTCGATCCGAGAACGATGGTAATGGGCGTTGCGGTGGCGACCTCGATGGCGTTCATCACACCTCTCAGCCACCCGGTGAATATTTTGGTGATGAGCCCTGCTGGCTACAGTTTCACTGATTTTACAAGGGTCGGCCTGCCGCTGACGGTGATCCTCTTCATTGTGGCGATGCTTGTCCTCCCGATCTTTTGGCCTGTGTAGGATCCAACTGCACAACAAGTTTCCCGTGTCCTTGCCGTTTTTATTCCTTTCGGCATAGCGCCCTGGACACATTTTCGTTGGCAAACCATATCAGCTGCGATTATACTTTTATCTAAATCGATCAGCAGAGCCGATGCCGGATGGCATCGAACAGGGGTAAAAATGAAAACAAAACTGACGTTTGCGGTGATTTTTTCGATCGTTACAGCCCTCGTCTCTCCTGCCGCGGCCTTTTACCCAAAGGCCGATCCGCCGGGAAGATCCTCGACCATGATCGGCATACAAAAGATCGATGGACGCTCAGGTATCGCTTTTACGTCTGACACCGCTTACCTTTCCGACGACGACGGAGCGTCATGGCGTGAGTTGGCGCCGGCACGTTCAAACGAACGAGTAAGCGCCGTGTACTTTCGCTCACGGTCGGACGGTTTTGTGGTGGTGGCAGACGCCGCAAATGGCCGGGCTGAGCTTGCGGCAACCTCTGACGGCGGAGCGTCGTGGAAACGCTCGACCATTACTGACCCTTCAGATGATACCTCTACTATCGACCTTGATACCGCCTCGATCGTGGTCGACGGCACAGCGTTGACGGTCACATTCCGGATGGTGACCAGCTCAAATTTTCGGGGCAGTATCTCTTACCGATCCATCGATGGCGGCATCACGTGGAGCGGCGGCGACCAATCGGTCGATCTGAATTTCGGAGCGCCGGATCAGGTCGCAATTCACTCAGGCGATTGGTCTATAGTGACCGACGGGAAATGTGCCGGATTTAAGGTGGGCTGCGTCCAGGAAACTAAGATCCTTGCTGGGGGCGGCCGCGATATAACACCCACTCCCGTTCGTGAATTGACAAGATCGCAATTCGAGACCGCGCAAGCAGCAGCTTTGAACGGCCCCGGCGGAGCGACCCGAACAAGTCTCAACCGTGGCTTTGATCAGTGCCTTGCCGGATCGGTCGCACAGATGCAGATTTGGTGGGACAACTCGCCGTTGTTTGATTCGAACATCTATATGAGCGGCCGTAACCGCGCGTGTAAGGCACAACCGTTCACAAATAATCCGGCGTGGATCGATCAGGTGTCTCATATGGGCTGGGGCCTGATCCCGACCATTGTTGGCTATCAATCGCCGTGCACTGCCTCAGCAACGACGGTAAAACTTAGTTACGATCCGGTCATGGCCGAAACTCAGGGACGCGGCGAGGCAGATATTGCGACCGGGGACGCTGTCAGCATCGGACTTGGACCCGGGACGGTCCTCTATTACGACATGGAACGGTATGACCCGCCGTCTCCCGACACG
>JBDTMQ010000268.1:0-4118 GCA_039934155.1 Acidobacteriota bacterium
CGGCTGTCGGCTCGGCGGCGTTTTCCAACCAGTCATCCGCGGGTTCATGATCGTCCTCCTGGCTGGCGCCGAGCCGCGTGTCAAAACCGTACCGGGCGCTCGCTTCGCGCTCAACCCATTCGTCAACGGTACGGACCGGTGGCGCGGCCTTCGGCGGCATGCGGCGCCTGATGAGGGCCGCTACCTGCGGCGGACGTTTTTTGAGCAGACGTGCCGCCGTCGAACGCGAAACGCCGAGTTCCCTGCCGATCTTTCTTACGCCGAGGCCGGCGTCGTGCATCTCATATGCCTTGCCGATGAGCATCATCATCTCGTCGCTCAGGTGTCCCAGCGGTTCCTGAAATTCGAACCCGACCAGACCCGACTCAAAACACGTAAGCGTGCCTGTCACCGGCCTTTCACACACTTTGCCGGCCTGTGAACTTGTCTGATACATCCGCCGCCCCGGCATCTCGACGCCCGCGATCCCGCTACCGCGTGCCAGAGCGTCGGCGATCTGTACCGCCAGAATGCTCTTGCCGGCACCAGCCACACCGAACAGCAGGGCCATTTCGCCCTCGCGCCAAAGCCCGCCGAATAGACCGTTTGGCTCGCGTGCTCCTCGGCCGAGCACCTCGCACTCCCGCCGCGGCGGCGCCTCATCCGTTTTCACTGCCGTTAATGTTTTTGCTCTTGACATACATGCTACACTGTATCATGTATGCAACGATCGTTGCACGACGTGTTTTTTGAAGATTTGTCTCGCAATTTGGATCATTGGTCGAAGTAAATGATCTGGTGTGAGGCAGTAAAGTGTCCCAGAAAGAGCGTGACACCCCTCGGACACAGTAAGACACCGAACCGCGGGGTGACGGTAAGAAACGGTCGTTAATTGTCGTCAAACGCTATGCCGACGGGCTGGCTGTGGCAGACGCTTCGCCGGCAGAGACCTCTTTTACGAGCTCGGCCGTCTCAGACTCGCACCCGGCCTGGCGTGCGACATCTGCCTGCGAAACGATCCCGGTGCATTCGCCATCTTTGTTCACAACCAGAATGCGGCGTATCTGGCTTTTTTCCATTGTTCGAAAACACTCGTCGAGGCTGGCATCCTCAGCAATGGTTACGGGCCCGTCGGTCATGATATCGCCGACGACCATATTGAGCGGATTCTTGTTATGGGCTACGGTCCTGATCGCAATATCGCGGTCAGTGATCGTGCCGATCGGCTTTTTGGTTTCATGACCGTCGACCACCGGAATACAGCCGCAATCGTTATCGGCCATCATCTGGGCGACCTCGTTAAGACTTGCGGAATTGGTACAACATACCGGGTCACTGGTCATTATTTCGCTTACTTTCATGTTTTGTCTCCTTTTATTTGGTTCGATCTTATTATTTGATTCAGGTGAAACGGATCGACTTCCAGTGTTTCAACTGATCAGCGATCATCTCGGCGCGTTTCGGCTCGTCCCGTCCTTCTATTATAGTCATACAATCCTCAATGTCGACACGAAGATAAACGCGGGCCTGGCGCAAGCGTCTGTCTCAGCAGAGATTTAAATGGCGGCTGGCCAAAAGTTGAACTATTCCTACCATGACTTGAATTTGAAAAGCGTGACTTTGATCATTCCTGTTCCTTTTTCAGCAACCGAGCCGTCTTTATATCCGGCCCCGTACGAGTATGAAAGCTCGATCGGCAGCTCTTTTCTGATGCCTGGTATCTCAACGTTCAAGGTCAGAGTGGCCGAGATCGAAGCGGCAATCTCGGTCGAGATCTGGTGTGCAAATTCCTTTGACATCGTGGCGCCTCCGACGATCTTTACCGAAAACTCGATCTTGTCGGCGAGGCCTTCCTGGCCGATCTTTTTCAGAGCCGCCTCAAGCTTCGGCTTCCATAGTGTTAGTTCAGCCTGAAACTGTTTTGAGATCGCGACCGGCGAGATGCCCGTATTAGATTTGAAAGCAAGTTCGGGGATCAGTGTTCGGCGGCCCGATTCGATCTTATAGCCGGTCACTTCCAATACCAGCTGACGGCTATTGCTGACGCTCAATTCGGCGTCGCGTACCGGCTTCGAGATCTTTACAGTGGGCAGATTGCGGCCGGATATCGGCGGATTCCCGGGTATCTCGTGCGACTTCTCGCCCTGTTGCTCGAGAAAGAGATCGATCTTTCGTGCTCTGGCACCCGCAAAAACAAGCTCTCCGAAGTAAAGTGTGTGGATCGGAATGCCCAGGTTTACCAGATCCTGTGAGATCGATCCCATACTTCGGCCCATCAGACTGCGTTCGATATCTTCTTTGACCGCATCAGAGGCTGCCGCATCCGTCATATAGCCGTAGATCAGGACCGCGAGCCCCTTTTGCGGATCAAGTTTCAGCTTTTCTCTATATTCGTTCGCAAGGCGTGTCAGAGTGCCCTGCTTTACCGCAGCCGGTGCGTCCCGTTCGATAGTTGCGAATAATGACATCTCGCCCGTTAGCCTCCTTTAAAAAATCATTTGGTCCGGGCCGATCACCGTATTTGAATTATAGACCCAAACCTGGAGAGAATTTTGCAGAAGATCTTATGATACGCCTGATCCTGGAAAATGCTGGTATGGCGAAAATTATTGAATACCACACTGCCCTTTGCTATAATTTGCGGCTTGCTGTCGGCCGATATTTTTAGCAAAACACTCTCGTATGTCTCGTTTTTTCTCATACACTTTCTTCGTGCTGCTGTTGCTCGCGGCTTGTTCTATGTATGTGTCGGCCCAGCCCCTCACGTCCGATCAGACGAATGCAAAAGCGGTTAGAAACAAACTTGCCGGGATCGTCCGCAAAAAAGATCTCAAGGCGCCGTTCGTTTTGCTGACACCGAACGACCTTTCTTCCCTTTCGTCACGTGAGCTTGGCTTTATCATCCAGGGTGGCGATCCATGTGAGACGGCCGTCCAGATCAACTTTGGTCAAACAATAAAGGGCGAGTTGAAGTCGACGGATTGTCGACTCGACGATGGGACGTATGCTGACTTTTACGTGTTCCAAGGCACAGCGGGACAGCAGCTGAGATTGG
Organism: Acidobacteriota bacterium; assembly: GCA_039934155.1. Taxonomy (GTDB): domain Bacteria; phylum Acidobacteriota; class Blastocatellia; order Pyrinomonadales; family Pyrinomonadaceae; genus OLB17. The sequence goes on from JBDTMQ010000268.1 coordinate 3,035, forward strand.
ATCTCAGCTCGACAACTTTTGACACGTATCTGGGCCTTGCTGATGAGACCGGCTCATTCGTGCTCGAAGACGATGACGGCGGCGGCGGACCGAATTCGCGTATCGGGGCTCAACTGCCGCAAACGGGGCTTTATATCGTGTTGGCAAACTCGGTTTTTCCAAATTCGTTCGGCCTTTACGATCTCACGCTGACCGAGATCATTCCGTGCAATTATTCGATCGACCCAACAAACCTTACCGTGCCCGGAACGGCCGGAACCTACACCTTTTCGATCTTTGCGCCGCTGACTTGCGGATGGAATGCCGTGAGCACAAACACCGATTGGCTGACCGTTAACAGTGGCTCTGGTTTTGGCGATGGCAGCATCAATTTTGCCGTAACGCCAAACGGAACCGAATCACAGCGTGCGGGTAACATTGTCGTCGCTGGCAGGAATATGCGTGTTACGCAGGATCCGATCGCCTGTGTCTATTCGATGAGCCCGCAGACGGTCGATCTTCCTGCCGCCGGCGGTGACTTTCAATTTACTATTACGACCCAGGACGGCTGCCCGTATGCCGCGTATGAAAACTTCAGCTGGATCTCGCTCTCCAGCGAACCACGGTCGGGAACCCGCACGATCACGTATACGGTCACGCCGAATTACGGCGCGGAACGTTTAGGAACGATCACCAGCCAGGGCAACACGCTTACGGTCAAGCAGGCTGGCCGAAATTGTGTCTATGACGTCTCGCCGACAAAGATCTTTGCCTCGCCACTCGGCGAGACGGGCGCCATCACCGTCAATACCGCTGCAGGCTGTGGTTGGACGGTCACCAGCGGCATTTCCTGGCTCACGCTTTCTCAACCGGCCGCTCACGACGGGCCGGGCAGCGTGACATACACAGCCGCGCCGAACAACGACAATTTCGGCCGTTCGTGGTCGTTCGAATTTATTGGCGGCGAGACCATCTATATACCGGTCGTTCAGTTCGGGATCAATTATAAAACGGCGTTTGATTTCGACGGCGACGGTAAAGCCGATCTATCCGTCTTTCGTCCGTCAGACAGCACGTGGTATCGATCTTTGTCGCACGACGGCTA
>JBDTMQ010000269.1:0-2249 GCA_039934155.1 Acidobacteriota bacterium
CCATGTTCATCTCGAGGTGATGCCAGAAATTCCCACGCCGGCATATGACGGCCTGGAAGTAACGAGACGTGTGAAACCGGTGGAGGAAAGTGAGATCGAAGATCTGATCGCCGACCGGCTTAACCGCGAGTCGGCGCTGATCCCGGTAACGGGCAGGAGATCTGAAATAGGCGATACGGTGATCGCCGATCTCGAAGGAACGTTCGAGGATGACCCGACCGGTGAGCCAATTCGGGCGGACGATCTTGAGGTTGTACTGGGCGACGAGGTAATTGAGAAATCGTTTACCGAGAATCTGGCAGGCGTATCACAAGATGATGAGAAGGAATTTTCTGTTTCGTATCCAGCTGATTTTTCGTCCTCTGCGCTTGCGGGCAAGACCGTCCATTATAAGGCAAAGATCAAAACTGTAGGTCGGACCGAATCGCCTGAGCTCAATGACGAATGGGCAAAAAGTCTTGACGAGGGTTATGAATCCCTTGCCGACCTGCGTAAAAGGCTTCGGGCCGATCTGGAAACATATGCCCAGGCGGATGCAGATGCAAGGGTCAGGAATAATGCCATCGCAAAGCTGATCGAAGCGAACTCGTTCGAGGTTCCGAATACCCTTATCGAGTCGCAGGCACAAAATCTTTTGAATAACTTTGCCCGGGACCTTCGTCAACGTGGTGTTGATCTCGAAAAGGTCGAGAACGAATTTGTTCAAATGGCGTTTTCGCAAATGCGGACTCAGGCGGAACGCGACGTTCGCGGCGCGATGCTTTTGGATAAGATCTCTGAGGCGGAAAAGATCGATGTTTCGACAGAAGAGGTTGACGAAGAGATCGAAAAAATGGCGGCTGCCTATGGAACCTCTGCCGATGAGATAAAGCGCTCGCTTGAAAAACAAGGCGGACCCGCGACGGTCGGCAATAATCTTCGGACGCGTAAGGCGATCGAGACATTGATCGCCAAAGCCACCGTGACCGAGGGTGATTGGGTCGATGAATCGGCAGCGGTACCGGACGCGCAGGAATCGGACGTTAAGAAGAAAAAACAGACGAAATCGAAAAGCTCAGGAAAAGCGGATGCGTCAAAGGATCCGAAGAAAAAGACGGCCAAATCCAAAGGATAGTCCGTCAGGTCGCCACACCCGTAAAAAATGTGTTAGGGCGGACGAGGGGCTTGCAATTTTTGGGAAACTATGTAGAATTTGCAATCGACCGCAGTACCAATAGCTTATCGACGCTCAATTCACTATTTACTTAAATCCGGAATTGTTTTGTGAGAAAAAAATATGGCATTAGTTCCCATGGTCGTCGAACAGACCTCACGCGGCGAAAGAGCGTTTGATATCTATTCGCGGCTTCTTAAAGACGGCATAATTTTTATCGGGACACCGATCGATGATCAGATCGCTAATCTGCTTGTTGCGCAGCTGCTTTTTCTCGAAGCCGAAGATCCAGAACGCGACATCAATCTTTACATAAATTCGCCAGGCGGCTCGATCACGGCCGGAATGGCCATCTATGACACGATGCAGTTCATTAAAAACGATGTGACAACGATCTGTGTCGGTCAGTGCGCGTCGATGGCAGCTCTGCTATTGTGCGCCGGCGCCAAAGGAAAGCGTTTTTCTCTGCCGAATGCGCGAGTATTGATCCATCAGCCGTCGGGCGGCGCGTCCGGTCAGGCGACCGACGTTCGCATCATGGCCGAGGAAATACTACGAATGCGTGAAATGACCTCGCGAATAATCGCCAATCACAGCGGCCAGACTTTCGACCAGGTCGAACTGGACGTCGAACGCGACCGCATACTTTCGCCAAAGCAGGCGAAGGCCTACGGGCTGATCGACGAAGTTATCGAGCACCGGGAAAAATAGTTTGCAGGGGTTTTGGTCAACGATGCCGGTTTCGTTTGACAGGATCGACCAGTATTACGGGCCGGGAGTGCTGAACATTTTTTATGGCGAATTTCCGAAGATCCGAAGAACTGCTTTGCTGCTCTTTTTGCGGCAAGTCGCAAAATGACGTTAAGAAACTCATCGCCGGCCCCGGCGTTTATGTTTGTAACGAATGCATTGACATCTGCAATGAGATAATTAACGACGACGAACAGACAGAAAGTTCGTCGGCGAGAACGCATCTTCCGAAGCCTCAGGACATCAAGCAATTTCTGGACGAATATGTCATCGGACAGGACGAATCGAAAAAGAGATTGTCCGTGGCCGTTTATCAGCATTATAAACGTCTTGAACTAGCCAAAAG
>JBDTMQ010000270.1:0-3947 GCA_039934155.1 Acidobacteriota bacterium
GACAGGTCAAGGTTATTTATCGGCAACGATTCAGGGATCGCGCATATGGCAGCTGCCGTAAATACGCCAACGATCGTCATCTTCGGTTCATCGAATCGCGACCACTGGCGGCCCTGGACCGACGCGCCTAACGAGATCGTCTTCGAATCAATGCCCTGCCAGCCATGCGCCGGCTATGAATGTAAATTGTTTGGGCAGCCAAAATGCATTCTCGCGGTTTCAGCCGAAGCAGTTGCGGGTTCGATGGAAAGGATATTGGCGGCGACAAAAAAGAAGGGCGGACCGTGAGATCCGCCGCTTCGTTTGTGGGAGAAACCGAACGCGATCTATGAATGATCTTATTTCGCGTTTGAATTGCCGGATGTATTCGTTATCGAATCATTCGGGGCGACCTTAAGTTCATTCTTTACACTCTTAACACCGTCAATATCTTTGGCTACCTGTTCGGCCTTGGTCTTCTGAGCGGCGGTTTCGACCGATCCCTTCAGAGTGACAACGTCGTTCACGACATCAACGTTAACTGTTGATTCGCGCAGATCGCTGGTCGTCATAAGCGCGGTCCGAGTTTTGAACCAGAGCCAGCTGTCATTTGCGCCCTGTCCGATAGTGCTCGAGCCTTTATCGCGTTCGTAATCGGCTCTTTTCTTGTCATATTCCTCTCGGGTGACGTTCGAATTGTTCCACCGATTGCTGTTGGTGTTTGTGTTGCTGTTTACAACGATCGCACCTACATTTGCGTTGTTGGCGCCCATGTTGGTCATATTTGAATGCGAATTATTCGCAGTATTAGACATCGGCGTGCCGCATGCGCCTAAAAATAAGGCTCCGCATGCAATGGCCGTTAGCTTAAGTTTCATTCCAGACCTCCTGTCTTCTCTTCCCCTGTAATAATTTCATACACCCAATTACGGGCTAGTTGATAAGTTGCAAACCGCGTACCAAGTCGTGAGTCCGCTTTAACCCGGTATAGAGTGCCGTATTCTTGACAGTAAGCCCGCTAATACGTATTATTTATAGTTTCGACTCTTGCGGCCGAAGTGTGCCTAATATGTTCGATTCGCTGTCAGATAAACTCAAACGATCTCTCAAAAATCTGCGTGGACAGGGCCGGCTGACGCCTGAACATGTCGATGCGGCATTACGTGAGATCCGGATGGCGCTTCTTGAGGCTGATGTTAATTACAAGGTTGCAAAAGAGTTTGTCGAGGCGGTCCGAGCTAAAGCCGAGGGGCAGGACGTCTGGCAGGGCCTGAATCCGCATGAACAGGTCGTAAAAATCGTTTATGACGAGCTCGTCGAATTGATGGGGGGCACGTCATCGCGTCTTGTCTTTACCAAGCAGATCCCGAACGTCGTAATGATCGTGGGTTTGCAGGGTTCGGGTAAAACGACCTCGACCGGAAAGATCTCGCGTTGGCTTCGCGACAATCAGGAACGTAAACCGCTGCTGGTATCGGTCGACGTATATCGCCCCGCTGCACGCGAACAGCTCCGAGTTGTCGGTGGCGCAGTTGGGGTTCCCGTTTTTGAGAATAAAGAGTCTTCAGATCCGTTGACTCTGGTGCGGGGCGCGATGAAACACGCGGCCGACATGGGATTCGACACTCTCATGATCGATACCGCCGGCCGGCTTCACATCGACGATGAGTTGATGGCCGAGCTCGAGCAGATCAAGTCAGAAACAAAGCCTGTCGAGATCCTGTTTGTCGCGGATGCAATGACAGGTCAGGATGCGGTTCGTTCAGCCGAAGTATTTCATGAAAGGATCGGTGTAACCGGCGTTGTCCTTACAAAGATGGACGGCGATGCCCGGGGCGGCGCGGCACTGTCGATCAAACAGGTCATCGGCCAGCCTGTAAAATTCGTTGGCGTCGGTGAAAAGTACGACGCGATCGAGCCATTCTATCCGGACCGTATCGCACAGCGGATACTGGGAATGGGCGACGTTCTGACTCTGATCGAAGAAGTTCAGGGCAAGATCAGCGAAGAAGAAGCACAGGCGAGCCTTGCGAAAATGACGCGTAATCAGTTTACGCTCGAGGATTTTCGTAATCAGCTTGGTCAATTCAAAAAACTCGGTTCGATGTCAAAGCTGATGAAGATGCTGCCTGAGCAGATGACGGGCGGTTTGCAGCTTTCGGACGAGCAATCCGACGAGGTCGATATCCAGATGCGGAAGACCGAGGCGATCATAGATTCGATGACGAAGCTCGAGAGGAACGATCACATGATACTCGACGCGAGCCGCAAAACGCGTATCGCTAAAGGCTCGGGTTCGACGATCGCCGATGTCAACCAGCTGGTAAGACAGTATGAGCAGATGCGCAAAATGATGGCGCAAATGAATCGCGGCGGTCTGCTCGGCGGTCTCGGCCGAAAAATGATGGGCGGTCTGGCCGGCGGTTTGGGAGGAATGTTAGGCGGCGGCGGAGGCGGTCTGGCCGGCATGCTCGGCACCGGACTCGAATCGGACGGCCCGGACGAAAACTCATCGAAACGAACAAAGAAGAAAAAAAGGCATAAGAAAAAACACTAGTTTTTCAGGGTAAGAAGATGGCGGTACAGTCGAAACCCGGCGGCCGTGACACGGAGAATATATGTTAGCAATCAGCTTAATGAGGATCGGCGCGAAAGGGAAGCCTTTCTATCGCCTGGTGGTAAAAGAAAAGCGTTCCAAGCGAGACGGAAAATACATCGAGAATCTCGGAACGTACAATCCGATGATAGAACCGTCGGAGGTTTCGCTTAATCATGACCGCATCCAATATTGGATAGGCGTCGGCGCTCAGCCAACCGAGACTGTAGCGAGCCTGATAAAAAATAATCCGGCAGCGGTGGCCGAATAGTTGTGTGAACGTTCGGCTTTGAGCTGTCGGCGGATGTTCAGCATTCGGCAAAGTGTATGAAACAAGCTGTAGAAAGGATCGTAGGATCGCTGGTCGGAAATCCCGATGCGGTCGATATCGCCGAATCGCAGGAGGGCGGCAAAACGGTAAGGTTCAGCGTGCGGGTCGCGCCGGATGATTACGGCCGATTGATCGGCCGCGAAGGCCGGACGATCAAAGCAGTACGCAGCATTTTATATTTTGCCGGCGTGAAAAATGGCAAGCGATATCAGCTCGATCTTGTCGAGGATCGATAGGCCCCTGTGGCATTGGATAGCGGGTCGGGGCTAACCGGACGATGAATGACCTTGTTGCCATTGCCCGGATCATCAGACCGAGAGGGCTGAAAGGTGAGACGATCGCCGATCTATTGACGGATTTTCCGGAACGCTTTGACGCCTTGGAAAGTGTATCGGCCGTTTTGCCTGATGGTCAGCACCGAAACCTTGTTTTAGAAAAGCACTGGTTTCAAAATGGCCGCGTAGTTTTGAAATTCGAAGGGATCGATTCACCCGAATCAGCCGAAACCATAAGGAATGCTGAAATATGCATTTCGGAAAGCGAGGTTGCAGAGCTTGCTGAAGATGAGTTCTTTGATTGGGAATTAGCCGGGTGTGAAGTGAGATCGGTCGATGGCGAGGCGATCGGAACGGTCAAGGAACTAATGCGTACAGGCGGAACCGAGATACTGGTCATCGAGGGTACGACAAAAGAGTATTTGATCCCTTTCGCGACATCGATCTGTATCGAAGTCGACGTCAAAAAGAAACTGATAGTCGTCGATCCGCCCGAAGGGCTTCTCGAATTTTAGATTTTGGATACGGTAAGTTCTTAATTCGGTAACCGGCGATCCAAAATGCGAATAGACGTATTAACAATTTTCCCCGAGTTTTTCGGGCAGGTCTTTGATTTTGGGATCATCCGCCGGGCACGTCTTGCCGGAATAGTCGATATCGCGGTGCATGATATACGCGCGTTCGCGACCGACAAACATCACATGGTCGACGATCGGCCATTTGGCGGCGGCGATGGAATGGTCCTTAAGGCAGAGCCGATATTTCT
>JBDTMQ010000271.1:0-8789 GCA_039934155.1 Acidobacteriota bacterium
TTGATCGACGCGAGTTCCTTGTCACCTCGATCCTCGCCGCCGGTACTTTTGCGGCGGCCGTTACGCCGATACAGGCCCAGACCAGGATCCTGACCGATTCGACAGGCCTCAAGGCGGGCGAGGTTAAGATACCGGTTTCGGATGGCCAGTTCCCGGCGTATCGTGCAATGCCTGAAAAGAAGGGCGGAAAGTTTCCTGTAGTTCTTGTCATCCATGAGATCTTTGGCGTTCACGAGTGGATCCAGGATGTTTGCCGGCGATTTGCAAAACTTGGCTATATGGCGGTCGCCCCGGCCTTATACGCCCGGCAGGGCGAGGTGAATGATATTGCCGATCCGCGAGCGCTCAATCGTCAGATCTATTCCAAGATACCGGACTCGCAATCGATGTCCGATCTCGACGCCACGGTCGCCTGGGCGGGCAAGAACGGCGGAAATTCGAAAAGGCTGTCGATCACGGGCTTCTGCTGGGGCGGCCGGATCGTATGGCTTTACGCGGCACATAACCCGGCCGTCGACGCCGGCGCCGCGTGGTACGGCCGCCTCGTTCCGACACCGAATTCGCCTGTCAACGAGGCACAGCCAACCACGCCGATCGATCACGTAAAGGAGCTTAAAGTGCCGGTCATCGGCCTTTACGCTGGCCTCGACACGGGCATTCCGCTCGACGGCGTTCTGCGTATGCAGGACGAAATTAAGAAAGGGAAGTCGGGGTCCGAAATAGTCGTATATCCTAACGCAAAGCACGGCTTTCACGCTGATTATCGGGATACATATAACAGAGAGTCGTCGGAAGACGCCTGGGCCAAACTGCTGGCGTGGTTCAAAAAGAACGGTGCCGAGTGAAAAAATGGAATTTAACCGGATATTGAACATATCTATCAGTTACGCACTGTACGCGAACGGAAAACGCCGGCGATAGAGCCGTTGAATCGCAGCACGAAACAAAGCCTTGTGCCCACACCTGCTGAAACCAACTGCACGAATCCGGCGTTCTCCGCTTTATGATGCAAACACAAAATTTACAACTTGTTTATACGCTGCTATGTGACGATGTGCGTATCGAAATGGGAAACAAGATCTCATTGATGGGCATCTTTCAAAACATCATGGTCGAAAAACTGCCCGTTTCGCTGATAAAATTTGCCGTAATAAATCACTTTCAGGGCGATGGCAATCATCAGACCGAGGTCCGGATCCTTTCGCCGGACAGGTCGAATCTAGTCGTTACATCACAGCCGACGGCGCTGGATCTGGCACCCGGCGGATTTACCGATAACGTAAGTTTTTTTGTAAATGTGGTTTTCCCGATACCGGGAACGTATTGGGTGCAGACTATCGCAGATACTGTCGTGCTCGAAGAATTTCCCCTGATCGTAACCGACGCCGGAACCGTCCAAAACCTGACGCCTGCCGAAGAGATCACCGAAACGATCAATTGAACGCAAAGATATTATTTATCTGTTTTTGAAATATCGAGGGAAATGGCCAGCCTGTAAATGGCCGCGCCGTCGACGTCGATCTCTTTTGTACCAGAACCCTCTTTATAACGCGCTGTCAGCCGAAGTTTCGCCGGACCTTCGGGCTGGGTAAAGGTGAATTCGCCGAAGCCGTTGGTAAATACCTCGCCGAGGTGTTTGACGGTGCCGTCGGCGTTGACGCGCTCGATCCCGACCTTGACCCCGGTCGCGGTGAATCCTTCTTTAAAGAAAACGCTTCCTTTCAGGATCACCTGCGTTCCCTTGTCGATAGATAATATTAACCGGTCGCCAAGATCCCGGACCTTTTTATCTTTGATCTCAACATTGTATTTTACGCCCGAGCTATAGCCGCCGGCATCGAATACGATGTTATAAATACCCGACGCAAGACCCTGCATTACAAAATTGCCTTTAGAATCGGTGCGGGCGCTTTTGACGTCATTGCCGTCCCGCCTAGCCGTGACTGACGCGTTGGAAATACCGCTGCCGCTGTTCGAACGAACCCGGCCCTTGATACCGCCCGTCTGGGCAAAGACCGCAGAGCCGAAACATAGAGCCGCTATCAGCAATAAGAGCGAAACACTTGCGAACTGTCCGTAAAATTTCATTTTATGCCGCGGCGGCAGCCTCTTTTCTGAACTGGCCCGCCACATCATTGATGATGTCTTCGAGCCCTCGGGTTGGCTGATAGCCGATCAGGCGTTTCGCCTTTTCGAGGCTGGGCACACGGCGGAGCATGTCCTCAAAACCCTCGCCGTATACTTCGTCATAGGGAACAAAACGAATGTCACTCTTGCTGCCGGTAAGCTCGATAGCCTTATCCGCCAGATGCTTTATCGAAATCTCTTCGCTATTGCCGATGTTGATCACCTGTCCGAAACACGCCGGCGAATCGAGCAGTTTTGAAAGTCCCTCGACCACATCGAGAACGTGCCCGAAGCATCGAGATTGTGTGCCGTCACCGTGGACCTCGATCGTCTCGTTTTTCATCGCCGCTTGAACAAAACGCGGAACGACCATGCCGTACTGGCCGGTTTGACGAGGGCCGACCGTGTTAAAAAGCCGCACGACGACGACCGGAAGTCTTGTTTCTTTGAAATGGGCGAGAGCGAGGAATTCGTCCAGGGTTTTCGCACAGGCATAAGCCCAGCGGTGCTTGTCGGTCGCGCCGGTGAGCAGATCGTCCCCTTCCCTAAAGGGAACTGATGCACCCTTGCCGTAAACTTCTGACGTGCTTGGAATTAGTACGCGTTTGCGATAGCGCGAGCAGAAACCGAGAACGACATCGGTACCGCGAAAGATGGTCTCGATCGTGCTAACGGGGCGCTCCATGATCAGCTTGACGCCGACGGCGCTTGCCATGTGATAAACACGGTCGGTGTCGCGGATCAGCCCTTCCAGAAGTTTTTCGTTGAGGACCGAATCGATAATAAGCCGGAAATTCTTTGTATCTTCGAGGTGCTCGACATTGGCATAACGGCCGGTCGACAAATTGTCGATGACCGTTATCTCATGGCCCTCAGAGATCAGCTTGTCGGCAAGATGGCTGCCGACAAAGCCGGCGCCTCCGGTAATTAATATCTTCATAAAGTTATCGTCCCCTGATCAATTTTTATTCGCCCGGATAGGCGGCGTTCCGGGTTTCGGCCGGTCCCGCAAAATACGCGGCAGTCCGCCGCAGTCCTTCAGCAAGCTGGATCGTTGGTTCCCACCCGAGCAGCCGGCGTGCCCGCTCTATGTTAGGCTGACGCTGTTTGGGATCGTCCTGCGGCAGCGGCATATATTGGATCCGAATTTCACGGCCCGTTGCCTTTCCGACCTCCTGCGCAAGCTCATTCATCGTGAACTCGCCCGGATTTCCGATATTGACCGGCATGTGCAGGTCGTCAGCCTCGGTATTCATCAATTTGATGAGACCGTCGACGAGGTCGCTGACATAACAGAACGAGCGTGTCTGGCTTCCGTCGCCATAGATCGTCAGATTCTGGCCGCGAAGCGCCTGAACGACAAAATTTGAGATGACCCGCCCGTCGTCTTCCATCATCCGCTCGCCATAAGTGTTAAATATGCGAACGATGCGCGTATCAACGTGACCCTGACGATGATAATCCATCATCAAGGTTTCGGCGACACGTTTTCCTTCGTCATAACAGCTTCTTAGGCCGATAGAATTTACATTGCCCCAATAATCTTCGGTTTGCGGATGCACGAGCGGGTCGCCGTATACCTCGGACGTCGATGCCTGAAGTATCCTGGCCTTTACACGCTTTGCGAGACCGAGCATGTTGATCGTTCCCATCACGTTTGTCTTGACGGTCTTGATCGGGTTGTATTGGTAATGGATCGGGGATGCAGGGCAGGCAAGATTATATATCTGGTCGATCTCAAGCAATATTGGCTCGGTCACATCATGTCGGACGACCTCGAAGCGCCGATCGTCCAGCAGTTGCGAAATGTTCTGTTTGCGGCCGGTAAAAAAGTTATCAAGACAAATGACCTCATTACCTTCGGACAAAAGCCGTTCGCAAAGATGTGAACCGATAAATCCGGCGCCGCCGGTAACAAGAATTCTCATATTCAGTTTGAACGACCGACCAGCGGCAAACCACGCTTCTTACTCGGGTTCCGCACACGCGTCGTCGGGCAGAGCTACCGATTCCAATACTACCCCGATCTTTTCAGGTATCGGTGTTTTTGTACATACATAAAACCGCTTTGTTGCCGTAAGTGCGGCTTCGGCGGTCATCGATTCACGAACCATCTCATTTTCGTGGATCATGATCACCTGATCGGGAATAGTATTTTCGAGCGATTGCAGTACCAATGCCGTTTCCCCCAATTTTATAAGCTCTGCCTGCATCGCCGCCAGGCCCAAATTTGACGCGGCGAACATTGCGTACGAACGCTTATTAAGAGTGTTCATAAAATAGGCCATGAGCGTCGCACCGGCTGCGGCACCAGCGATAAGGAACACTACGCAAAGCACTACAGTTTTCATAAGCTCATTCCGATTCGAACAAATAAGGGGCGTCCGCCACCTTATTTTAGGTGTTTTTCAAAGAAAGCCAAAATACGTTCGTATTCGTCGGTCCAGCTTTCGGGCCGAACAAATCCATGGTTTTCGGACGGATAAAACATCGTCTCGAAATACTGCGTTTTGCCGAGCCGGATCAGTTTTTCGACAAGCTGCATCGAATCCTGGACATGAACATTGTCGTCGCCAATTCCGTGCAGGATCAGCAGCGGCCGCTGAAGCTTGTCTGCGTATGAGATAGGCGAGCTGCGCTTATACGCCTCCGGATTTTTGTCCGGAAATCCCAGCCGCTGGGCCGTGTATCCGGGCGACGATGCGTAGTAATTTTTCCAATCAGCGACGGGACGAAGTGCGGCCGCGGCGGCTATTTTATCGGGAGCTCGCATGGCTAGCATCTCGGCCATGAATCCGCCGTAACTGCCGCCGTATACGCCGATCTTGGCTTGATTTACCGCATAATTTTTTACCATGAAATCGATTCCATCGATGTGATCGTCATAGTCCGGTCCGCCAAGAAAATCGTAAACGTCGGTCCGCCATTCCCGTCCGTAACCGGCCGAGCCCCGATAATCAATGTCGAGGACAACGTAACCTTTGCGAGTCAACAGGTCGTTGAACATGAATTCGCGATAATAATTGTTCCAGCCGTTGATGATATTCTGCAGATATCCCGCACCGTGGACGAAGATCACCATCGGATACTTTTGCTTACCTCGGGCGTTGAAACCGGCAGGAAGATAGATCTTGGCCGCAATGCGTTTGCCGTCGCGGGCGGGAAAATCAATGAATTTGGGCTCGCTGAATTTGATCGACGAGAAGGCGGCCGGAACTGTCGATGTTATTTGGATCGGCTTGGCGCTGTTGCGGCTGTCGCCACAGTTGTAACACAGCCGTTGAAAATATTGATCGGCCGGCCGATTCCATTGCGAATATTCGTACAGCAGGAAAACGTCACTGCCTTTTGATTCGAGCTGCGGCCCAGATTTCATTCCCGGCGCGAGGCCATCGGTCCTGACCATCCATTTCGTTCCGCCCGGTGCGGCATTCATTACCCAAAAATCGCGTGTCGCCGTGCCCGACTCGGTCGAGTTAAATATGATATCGCCGCTGTCGCCAAACCATTTTGCCCATTCGATCTGCCAGTTTCCTTTTGTCAGCTGTTCGACCTTTACGTTGGTCGAATAGCCGGGATCGGTCGGATTTTCCTGCCGCTTTTCGGCCGTCGGGTTAGGCTGTGCCGCGGCCTTTTCAAGTGTCGCCAGATAAAGATGATTGAAACCGTCTTTTTCCGACGCAAAGAAGAGCCGCGAAGGATCTTTCGGGTCAGCTTCGATAATATTCGACAGCGGCGCCTGCCACTTCGGATCGGTCTCATCGGCGATCAGGATCACCTGTTCATCCTTGCTGCCGACGTTATGCACGTAAAAGAGCTGCCGGCGCTTGGTGTCCTTGTCGTTGCGGTCGATTATCAAACTGCGGTCATCCGCCGCCCATATTATTCGGCGAAAATTACCGACGCCCTCTGACTTCGGCAGCTTTATTTCAAACGCCGTCTCGCGGCTGCCGTCGGCCGGCATCACCATCACCTTTTGCTCGCTCCATCCGCGACGCGTATTGCCGGCAGCGACGAATTCGTCGAGATAATTGGGCACGACAAGAGCGCGCTGTTTTGAGCTGTCGGAAACGGTGTAAGCGATCATCGTCCCGGCCTTATTTGGCGATGAGCCAAAGACACCGATGAACGCCTGGGGATTGGCTTCGCGGGAGATCTGGGTGAGCATCGAATCGGTGATATTCCAGACAAAAATATTCCCGCTTTGCGAAAAGAGAATGCGGTCATTATCCAGAAAACGCGCGCCACCCTCGGCTGACTGAGTCCGGGTGTATCGCCGTGGGTTATCGTCCTTCGCCTGAGCCTCGTATTCAGCCTGAACAACGTCGACCCGGTTTTGAGCACGGCGTAGTTCCTCAAAAAACTTCCTATAGCTATCGTTCGCCAAGCTCTCTGGAATTCCTGAATCGAAAAGCCGGGTCAGACCCTTCCCGATTCGCTGATTGATCTCGATCACGATCTGTCTTTGAGAATCCCACTTTCCTCCGGCTTGCATTGATACTTCAAGATTCTTCTGCTGCACTTTGAACCAGGGCATTAATTCGGTATCGACCATCGCCTGGGCATATGCGTCGGTCAGGCCTTTAACCAATATCGACCGCTGGCGGATCGCTTCCTCGAGCAATTTCCACTTAGCGGTTTTTTTATCGGCTTTATAATCTTTGTTCAAGTCCAAAACGTAGATGTCGCCGGCGTAACTGAAGAGAAGCTTTTCGGAGTCCGGCGACCATTCGAAATTGCCAAGCTGGCCTTCGCGGCTTTTGGCAAAATCGTCACGAAGAACGAGGCCGTAATCGAGCTTGTTCTCGCGTTGAGGCCGGCGATTGGTCACGGGCATATCAGTTGTCTTGAGGATTATTTGCGGCTGCCCGCCACTCGTCGGTACAAGATACAGATCACGCGGATATTTGCCCTCGGCGTTCCACAAAAAGATCACTTTCGATCCATCGGGCGACATCTTTTCGCCCTCGGCCCGCATTCCGGCAGGCGAAGGTTCCGCCATGATGTCGCGGACTGTCAGCTGCTGTGCGGTAATGGATGCACAAGCAACTAATAATAATAAAAAAACAATTTGGGCTCGTTTCATTTTAGTTTTGTCGAGGGCAGGCACGGGGCCTGCTCTGTGTCAATTCAAGATGGGCAGGTACGAGACCTTCCCTTACGGCAACTCGAGGGCTTCGAGGCGTTTTTGTGCTTTTTGAGCTTCGGTCAAACGCTGATATTCGTAGATGGCGCTTTCCCAGGTGCCGTACATGGCGTTGGGTAAAACTATGAACCTGCGACCAAATTCTTCGCGCGCTTTATCTGTCTCAGCGTAACGGTCGGTTACTGACTTTCGCTCGAATGCACCGGAAAGATCGTCGAGATTGTCGCCCATCAGCATAACGATCCGGTATTTATCTGTGACGCCCGAACGCCTCACATTCTTTGATGATTCCGTTTGCCGCAGCATTACATTATCGGTCGAGACGTCGTTGAAACCTACGGCCTTTAAATTGTCGATCGTTGCCTGTTTCTGCACCTCATCCCGGTTAGAAATGTAAAAAACCTTTGCGCCCTTTGAAACGGCGTAGTTGAGAAAATCGACGGCACCAGGAACAGCCTTTGCCTTTCGCATATCGCCCCAGGTGTACCAATCTTTCAGATTGAAAGCTGTGTGCATTTTTACGCCATAAGCGTTTGCAGGCGAGTTATCCAGCACCGTCTCGTCTATATCGACGACGATCGCGCGCGGACGCTTTCGCTCGGCCTTTGGCAGCTTTTTGACGTTCTTCTTTTCAAGATCCGCGTCGAATCTAAGCCTGGCAATATTGAACGCCTGATAACACAGCGATCGATACTCGGCCGCTTTTTGGGTGTAGAGGATCGCCGCTGTCTGGTAATCGAGATCGACCGCCGGCGCGGCTTGCTGTGCAGCCGCCGGCGAATAGAACGCCGACAGGGAAATAGCGGCAACAAGCCCGAGGCTCAGTAATTTATGTTTGAATTGCATATGTCTGGAATGGAGAACGAATTCGAATTCGATTATAAATGATTTGTGCCGGAAAAAAAGAGTGAAAAGTGTGATGAGGCGGATCGGGATCTCGAAACGTCGGAGTATCCCTCAGAGTCTGACACTTCCGAAGCGGAAGGTTATTACTACGACGATTCGCACGGCTATGAGGATTTTAAGGAAGGACCGGAGGATCAACAGGATCTTGATGACGACCTCACAAAGCTTACCTAAGCATGGGACCCGGCTTCAGGGATCTGAAAGCAGCATTTTGGCTGTCCGTCACGATCGCATTTCTCTTTGACCGGTTTACCGACGATCTCACCCACCATCGCCTCAGCGATCTGGCAGACCTCGGGATGCTCGACCACGGCCTCAGCAAACGGGCAGCTTTCGCTTTGAATTGACAAAATGCCGTCCTCGCGTATCAGCTGGGCTGACCCGCCAAGCTTTCTCAGCGTTTCGACGGCCGACGCAACTCTTTCATCAAGCGAAATATCGGCGCCAGACTTCTTAATTCCCCCGATCCTGCGGCCGACACTGACCAGCAGGCTTTTTACCGCTTCCAGTCCCAACCTTCCTTTTAGCTCGTCAAGCAAATAATTGATAAGCGAATCATAAGCGGTCGGAAACAAATGCCGGGAATTGTCAGTCAGCTTGTATGAAAAAT
>JBDTMQ010000272.1:0-3530 GCA_039934155.1 Acidobacteriota bacterium
GGGATTTATGGAAGGCGCGATCGAAACCGGCGAAGCCGCCGCCGCCAGTCTCATCAGATAGACTCACCCGCAAGATTTAACATTCATTTAACACCCAATTCACTCCTCGTTAACCTCGTGCGCTTAGGATTCTCTTTGAAGCTGCGAAAATTAAAAAACTTAGGAACCAAGGGTAGCGGTTTCGGCAACATAGCCGAATTTCGGCTGCCTATTACGGACACAAAACCATAGTTCACAGGAGTGACGATGAAAACGAAAACATTCGTAAAAACATTTTCAGCAATATTTGTACTCATATTTACATTAATAGTTAACGTATCGGCGCAGTCTGATAAGTCGCGTGTAAGTGGAACGGTGTCTGACGCCAATGGAGCAGCTATCGCCGGGGCAACCGTAACAGTGACGAACGAAAAGACGGGCGAGACCCGGACCGTCACAACGAAAGCAGACGGAACCTTTCAGGTCATCCAACTAAGCCCGACCGGATATACGGTCGCAGCGAAGGCCGACAATTTTGAACTCGTAAAGCAAACCTCTGTTCAGCTGCTTGTGGGACAGGAAGCGACCATTGATCTTGTACTTCAAGCAAAAGGCGTTGCGGCCCAGGTAGACATTGTCGGTAATGACGAAGCGGTGGTAAACACTTCGTCGGCGAGTATGAGTGCGAACGTCAATCCCCGCGAGGTCAATGGCTTGCCGCTCAACGGCCGTCAGGTGTCGCAGCTATACCTGCAGGCGCCGGGTGCGGTCAACAGCGGTTCGGGGACATTCGCAGACATTCGTTTTAATGCCCGGGCTGTGGAGCAGAACATCGTCCGCTACGACGGGATCGAAGGAACGGCGGTCATCGACGCAAGTCCCGGCAATCTCAACGGTGAGATCGCGTCACCATTTCGACTGCAATCGAGCCTGGAAAATGTGCAAGAGTTTCGTGTTGAGTCGTCCAACTTTCCTGCCGAATTCGGTACCGGAACCGGGGGCCAGATCAGTCTCATTACAAAGTCTGGCGGCAATCAATTTCACGGCTCGCTCTTTGAATATATTCGAAACGATAAACTTGATGCGGCAAACTTTTTTGACAATATCGCCGGCCAGAAATCGCCTCTTCGGCTCAATCAATTTGGGGGTTCGATAGGAGGCCCGATAATTAAGAATAAATTATTCTTTTTTAGTAGCTACGAGGGCTATCGTCTAAGAGCTGGTATCAACTCGGTCGAGGCAGTTCCGGGAGAGGTTTCCAGGATCTGTGCTCCGCCTCTCGGCACAGGAACGGCGAATTGCACCGAAGTGATCGGCGGTAATACAATAACATCGCGAACAATAGCCGCCTTGCCGGCATTTCGCGACCCCAGAGCCGTGATCATCTCACGAGGTACCGGCAGCAATCTTTTCGATGTTGCACAACTGCAGGCCAGTCAGAGCGTAAATGAATCGGCTTACTCCGCCCGGTTCGATTTTAAGCCGACCGAAAACAATTCGTTTTACTTTCGCTTTTTTCGCGACAACGGAAACAACCTGCAGCCCGAAGGTGTTTCGGGGCGCAACCTTGACTTTGTAGCTTCTCCGCAAAATGGCGTGATATCGTGGCAGTCGTTTTTCACGCCAACGCTGATAAATGAATTCAAAGTTGGATACAACAGTGCGTTCACCCGAACAAATGGGATCGCACGTTCCATCCCGGGAATTGATCTGTCGGCGGCTGCCATTAACATATCGGGCAACACTGCAAACTACAGCATTGCGGGGCAGGGAGCGTCTGCCGGAACATCGAATCCGGGCGGTCTGATCCGTGCAAACAGTGCGGCAAACGGACGCGGGCAGCCATATACCGCTTACTCGGTCTCATTCATTGATAGCCTGACATGGATTCACGGCAACCATATTACAAAATTCGGTATTGAGATCCGTCCGGTTCGTATATACACAGATCGGAATGGCGGTACAACGTTTGTATTTAACAGTTTGACGGACTACCTTTCGAATAACCTAGCGTCCGTTCAATATCAGGGCGATCTGAGCGATCCGAGTCCTTTTAACAATGGTTTGACGGGGAATCGGCTTGCTAAGCAAGAGTATTATATTGGATTTGCTCAAGACGAGTGGAAGATCCGTCCGAACGTGACGCTCAACGTCGGCCTGCGGTATGAATTTTACACACCACTCCGCGAACAGAATAATGGCCAGGTTTTGTTTGACACGACAAATGGCGTTATCAAACCATCGGACCTGGCGGCCTTTAAGACCGACAAGAAAGGGCTTGGTCCGCGGATCGGCCTAACATGGTCGCCGCGTCCCGAAAGTAACGGATTTTTCGGGGGCGGCAAAACAGTTTTTCGCGGCGGGTTTGGTATTTACTACGGTCCCGGACAGGTAGAGGACCAGATACAGCCGATCGAGAGCGATCGTATCAACTCGACACTGACAGGGAGCTCGACAGTCAGGTTCGATCCCAACATCTCGTCATTTGTAAACACAATCCGAACTAACTTTATCAATAACCCGACAAACCGGGTGTTTCAACCGCGAGCTTACACATCGGAATATACTGTTCCGGAACGTATTTACAGCTTTACAGGCTCGTGGCAGCAGGAATTGCCCGGCAACGTCATTATGACGCTCGGTTACGTCGGGAGCCGTGGAACGAATCTGTTTCTGCGCGGACTGTCTAATACCATACGGGGCGGCAACGCGACGATACTGGACGGTTCGGCACTGCCAACAACAGCGGGAGTTGTCAATCGAACAAACGCACTAGGACAGGTGATCGGAGTAACTACGATACGGCAGTTCGACATTCTGAATGCTGCGGCAACCACGGCTTGTGGTGCGGCGGCGAATAACGCCATATGCCGCCCGTTTGCCGAGGTCGACACTAAGACGAGCGGCGGATCGGACAGATACGACGCTCTGCAATTTTCACTCGCAAGACGCTTGAGCGTCGGGGTTACACTCAATGCACAATATACGCGGTCAAAGAGCTACGGCAATACGTCCGGCTCGAATGAAGCTAGAACGGCCGCAGAACCATTCGGCGGAACTGCGAGAGCAAGCGGCGACATCAATAACTATGAGGCTGATCGCGGGTCGAATAGTTTTGACGTGAGAAACACGTTTAATTTCAGTGCCGTTTATGACCTGCCCATCGGCAAAGGAAAACGGTTCGACATGGGAAGCATCGGAAACGCGCTTCTGGGCGGTTGGGAGATCGGTTCGATTATCAATGCTCGGAGCGGTGTTCCGGTCGATATAACTATAACGCGACCTGATACCGTCATCGTATGTCAGGCGGCGGGCGGGTGTGTCGTGCCGACAAATACGACAGGAGGAACAGTGACATTGCCGCAGGGATATGTGGTCAATGCGTTCAATCCCAGCCCGACGGCTCCGCTTCCGACGGGATTTATTGCGGTGGTCAACGGCCCCGGCGGAGGCTCGTCGCGACAGACACGTCGCCCTAACCTGATCGCAGGCGTTGATCCGTATCTTAACAACGACCGGAACTTTATAAATCCGGCGGCTTTTTCTGCACC
>JBDTMQ010000273.1:0-3843 GCA_039934155.1 Acidobacteriota bacterium
GAAACGAGATCACAGTGGCGGTGAGCGTAAAAACAATAAGGAACAAGGACGTCCAGAAGCCGATCACGTTATGCCAATTAAAATTGCGGCCTTTCCCCTTTAACCCGCGTCGGAACCAGATCACGGGCTGAAAACGCTTCCATTCCAATTTACGTGGGAACCATAAATAAACACCCGAAATTGCCAGGAACAAAAATATGATGTTGCTGATACCCGTCGCCAGTTTTCCGGCCTGCCGGCTGTCTCCCGACAGCGCAATATATCGATGCCAGCTGCGCAATTTGCTCATTACCGACCGGACACCATTGTTCCCTTCGCCCAGAACCGCTCCCGTATAGGGATCGACGAATATCTGACCCTCGCGGCCCAGCGAGACGGACCATGTAGACCCGGGATCACTCGAGATAGCTAAAGCGGTTGGATCAAGATCGGGACGATCGCGCATGAGTGGACCGAGAACCTCGAGCGGCGATCTCCTTTTACCGACATCCACCGCCACCGTCCTTACGTCGCTTTCTGCAAGCTCAATAATGTTGCGTTCAAACGCAAGCATCGCACCTGTCGCGCACATTATAAAAATAACAACGCCGGCTGATAATGCCAGGCAGAGGTGAAGCCAAAAGATGACCTTTCTAAAAATTCTCATCGAGATAAACATCGGCCCAGCGGCATAAGTGATTGCGATAGATACCCGTCAATCTCACAGTGGTTGAGATTAGGCGAGTCTTTGGCGATCTCTTGCCGCCAATAACGTCGCCGCATTTCTTACCGCATGAATGTCTACTGCAAATACATTTGCTGTTCTATGTTCTGGATTACACCATAAAACAAAAACGAGCCAGCTTATTGAAAATGATTTTCAATTTCAGTTTCATGGTACAATTCTGAAAAATTGCCGTCAAATTTCGTTGGTCGGTTTTGGGCGGAGCTAAATATGAGGGCCGAGGAAGGGGCTGATAAATGGGCAGGGTCACTGATCTGTGAAATTAGGCTGACGTTTTTCAAAAAATGCGTTGAGACCTTCTTTAAAATCGTTCGACCGGCCGGATTCCCGCTGCGCGGTATGTTCTAATGCGAGCTGCTCGTCGAGGTCATTGCTAAACGAAGCATTTAACAGACGCTTGATCCGGCCGATGGCGCCGGTCGGACCGTTGGCAAGCCCGCGCGCAAATTCCAACGCGCTTCTGACAAGCGAGTCACCGGCGACAACTCGATTTATCATTCCGAAAGACAATGCAGTTGCGGCATCTATGGACATCCCGGTCATGAATATTTCAGCTGCTCGTTTTTCACCGACGGCCCTCGGCAGAAAAAAGGAGCCGCCGCAATCAGGGCTGAGTCCGATCCGGACGAAGGCCTCGTTAAAGGTCGCGTTCTCGGCCGCAAAAACAATATCGCAAGCGAGGGCTAAATTTGTTCCGGCACCGGCACAGGCGCCGCTAACGGCCGCTACAAATGGGATCGGAGTTGTGCGAATGAGCGAAACAAGTTGGTGAAGTTCTTTTAGCGGCTCTTCAAGAAATTTTTCGGGTCTACCCTCAGCAACAGCGAATTGCCGCATTTCCCGCAGATCTCCGCCTGAACAATAGGCGCGTTCAGAACCTGTAAGAACCGCGGCCCGGGCTCCCTTCTCAGGTGCAGAACCGACCGCTGCAGCCAAACCGGCGCACAGCTCACGCGAGAGCGCATTCAACGACTCAGGCCTGTTCATGCTGATCAATGCAACGCCTGAATCGACTGTAAAATTTACGGGATCGTTGTTCAAGGGTCAGTTAATATTTTACCGGCAGGATGCCAGTTCGCCTCTTCAGAAATGGCCTGACGCTAAGCGTATCTCGCTCGCGATCGGCTCGCTTCGTGGCACTCGCGGCACAATACCGTACGCCCTACCTTGGGCTGGAATGGCACCTGGTCATGTTTTCCGCAATTGTCACAAACGATCTCGAACCGTTTCGGAGCGTTCTCACCTTCGCCAGCCTTTTTTGACCGGCACTTGGCGCATCGCTGTGGGGACATCATATTGCGCTGGTAAAAGATCTCCTGTTCTTTTTCGGTGAAAAGAAAGATCTCTTTACACTGCACGCACGTGGTCTCAACGTCCGGCATATGTTTACTCCTTTGTCGTGATGAAAGGGTGCGGATCGTAGTTTAGCACATATCGTTATGTGCGACGCAATCAATTACACCGCTCCGAGCTCTCTAACGTGCCGTCTTACGGTTGTTCCAAGTGTTTCCAGATTATAGCCGCCCTCGAGGCACGAAACGATCCGCCCCTTGCAGGCCTCCGCAGCCCACTGTTTTATCGTTTTGGTCATTGACGCAAATTCAACGTCGGTGATACACAATTGACCAAGCGGGTCCGTCAAATGAGCATCGAAGCCGGCCGAAATAAATATGATGTCCGGCGTGAAGTCTTTCGAAATGCCCTGGATCGCGGATTCGAACGCCCGTATCTGATCAGGTGCTGCTGTATGGGCTTTTACCGGCAAATTCTTCGTCAACCCCAAACCGCGACCCTGGCCGGTCTCGCCCCGCGAACCGGTGCCCGGATACCATGGATATTGATGCATTGAGAAAAAGTGAACGGACGGGTCGCTGTAAAAGATCCCCTGCGTACCATTGCCGTGGTGGACATCCCAATCTACGATCGCGACGCGTTCAATTTCAGGATATTTATTCTGTGCGTATCGGGCGGCCACTGCCACGTTATTGAAAAGACAAAATCCCATTGCATTTTCCGCGGTCGCATGATGTCCCGGAGGACGAACAGCTACGAACGCGTTATCTGCCTCGCCGGACATTACAGCGTCGACTGCCCGACACGCGCCGCCCGCTGCGAAAAGGGATGCATCGAACGATTGCATTGAGATAACCGTATCCATGTCCAGCCGGTCCAGACCGTTTGCAAAAGCATTTTCTACGCGTTTGAAATGATCTTTTGTATGAACAGCTTGCACAATTCCCTGCCCAGCTTTTTCCGGAGTGATCTCAGCCAGTGAAGACCAAAGTTCTTTGTCGTCTCGAAGCGCGTCCATGACAATGCGGTATCGCTCCGGCATTTCAGGATGACCGGGCCCGGTGTCATGCTTTTGATAAATAGAATGATGAACTATCGCAGTAGTCATTTTTGATCCGTTCGGCCGCGTCTGTGATTGCAGAAGATCCTATCGTCCATATGTTTCGCTCTCCGGGCCGGCGATCGATCGAACGCGGGACTTAATACATTGACCGCTGATACTTCCGGCAGAAAGGTTGCTATATAAATGCAGTTTCGCGCAGCAGTTCGCCTTTCGTAAAGCGGTCCAATGAAAGGGAGGACACATCGAGAAAGTCAGAACGTCCGCCGAGTACGATCTCGCATACAGCGCGTCCGGCGGCGGGCGAATGCATCACGCCATGTCCCGAAAAGCCGTTAGCGAAAAAAAGACCGGCAATTTCACAGCCGCCAAGTATTGCGTGGTGATCGGGCGTGTTTTCGTAGAGGCCAGCCCGGCATTTTTGTCGTATCACCTCTGTGTTAAACAGAAACGGTGACCTTTGTTTCGCACGTTCGTAGACTTTTCCTATAAAAGCATCGTCGAACAGTGTATTCGAAGATGTTGGTTCGTCGGGATCGGGATAGGCGAACAAAACGTCACGCTCATCGGTCGAGCGTTCAGACGCGGACGTAAAATCTCTCGCGGGTCGAAAATGAAACCCGGTTCCTATATCTATGACCATCGGCAGCCCGGGCGGAAGACCGTCGGCTGATCGGGCCCAAACTATTTGACGTCGTTGAGGCTCGACCGGCAGATCGACGTTGACGGTTGCCGCGATCGTTCGAGCCCAGGCACCTGCGCAGAC
>JBDTMQ010000274.1:0-2344 GCA_039934155.1 Acidobacteriota bacterium
CGCGTCAAGGGCAAGGATTGCCCCGTCGGCGCCCACAATCTCGACAGAAGCCGTGTTACCGCCGTAACGGACTGTGTCCGGACCTGAGCTGGCGAGCGATCCACGAGTCCCCCACAGCTGGACGATCATTTCGGCGGCGATGAAAAAAACACAATGGGCACCGGTCGGCGTGATGATCTTGGGTATCATCCTCTACTTTATCGCCGGTGGTATGACAGCAATGAACGCCCAATAAATACGGGCTTGATGGCTTCAACAAGCAAGTTTACACGGCGCAGATGGCTTACGGCCTACGCGCCGCTTTTCATTTGGATCGGCGTTATATTTTTCATGTCATCGAGCCAGGGATCGATGTCTGAAACATCCCGATTCATTCGCCCGATCCTAAAATTTCTTTTCCCTGACGCCGCCGATTTCACGTTACAGCTATATCATGGGTATATTCGGAAATTCGCACATTTTTTTGAATATGCCGTGCTGGCAATTCTAGCGTCGATCACATTCTTGCGGTCGACATCGCCGATTCTCGGTAAATACTTCTGGGCAGCCGCACTTTTGCTTATTATCTTGGTCGCGGCAAGTGACGAATTCAACCAAAGCTTTAATCAGTTAAGGACCAGTTCGATCTGGGACGTGCTGCTTGACGCGGCCGGCGGTGTGTTTGGAGTAGCAGCGGTCTATTTGGTGGTGCGCGTCGGTCGAAGACGAAGGGCAGTGCCGTAAATGTTTCATAACCCTGCCGGATCGAACCGTTTAGGACATAATTTTTGCAGTCACAGACCGATCACTTAATGTCCGAACTACTCCGAGGCCGCCACCGCCACGGCAACATACTGTCGACAATATTTTCCTCCCGATCACGGCTCAGCCGTAATATCGAGGCCGGTGAGTTCGTCGTTTACATTTACGACGCGCGGCTGGAACCGGTACCTCTTGGCCGAGGCCTCTATAACATACCTGTGCACCGTTCCGACGCCGCTAAAACTAAAATAGCCGAACGGGCTGGTGAGCGCCGTTTGGGTGACGCCTCTCGCGGAGCTTATCACGACACGCGCCCCGGCGATCGCGCGACCGCTTGCGCAGTCGCGACCCGTCCGCTCAAGGTTTACCGACGCAGAGCTCGGCGGCAAAATCTCGCTTATCCGAATGACGCCGTTAACACCCCTATCGCAGCGCAAGACAGGAATTATTTATTCAGAGAACCAGAAAGGCTGCGTCTTGAGTATGTCGGACCTCGTTATTGGCAACATGACGTATTCCTTTTGTGGAAACTTTGTGAGATATTTTATCGTTAGATAACAGCGACAGGAGAACGCAGTAAAATGAGCATAGTCGATAAAATAAAAGACGCAGCAATGAATCAGTTCATTGAAGTTATTGAATGGCTGGATGATTCGAAAGACACGCTTTTGTACCGTTTTCCGGTCGCCGGACAGGAAATAAAGAACGGTGCTCAACTGATCGTTCGCGAGTCACAGGCCGCGGTCTTTGTATTCGAGGGCCAGGTCGGTGATGTTTTTACTCCCGGCCGATACACGATCGATGGCGGCAACACGCCGATCCTGTCGAAACTTGGCGCCTGGAAATATGGCTTCAACTCGCCAATGAAGTCGGAAGTGTACTTTGTCAATACCAAGCAGTTCACGGATATGAAATGGGGTACGTCGAATCCCGTGATGCTTCGTGATGCGGATTTCGGCATCGTACGGCTGCGTGCCTTTGGTGCATACAGTCTCAGGGTTGCCGATCCAGGCGAATTCGTAAAAGAGATAGCCGGGACCAATGCCCACTTTCAGACCGAGGACATCGACGGTCAGTTAAAGCGCGCGATCGTTACCGAGTTTTCAGACGCTCTCGGCGAGCTTAAGATACCCGCGCTCGACCTTGCCGCTCAATACAAAGAGGTCGGCGAAAAGATCCGGGCACTGATCAACGAGGATTTCAGATCCTACGGCCTTGAGGTCACCAAATTCTATGTCGAGAACATCAGCCTGCCGCCGGAGGTAGAGGAGGCGATGGACAAGCGGGCGTCGATGGGAGCGCTCGGCAACGCCGACCAGTATATGAAATTTCAGGCCGCTGACGCGCTTCGCGATGCGGCCCAGAACGAGGGCGGCGGTGCAGGACTTGGCGCCGGCCTCGGCGCAGGTTTTGCAGTCGGCGGACAAATGGCAAATGCTTTTGGCGGTAATCAGCAAAACGCCTCGCCCGCTGGCGGCAGCTCGACCGTCGCATGTCCAACTTGCGGACGTCAAAACACGCCCGGAGCAAAATTCTGTGCCGAATGCGGCGGCAAAATGGAGGTCGCACAGGTGCCATGCGTCAAATGCGGGGCCAACCTAAG